>DAOUPF010000189.1 GCA_030626265.1 Sulfurovum sp. | reverse complement strand
TTAAATCTAAACTTCTCTTCTTCAAATAGTAGTGCCGCGATAGTACCTACAACCGTAGACATAATACCCACTATAAAAGCCGTACTAAGACTTGTAAAAATACTATCTATGAGGTTTTGATCTGCAAATACCCCTTCTCTCTCAGAAGTAGCTGAGAAGAACCAATCCATAGTAAAGCCTTCCCAAGGAAGAGCTATGAAGTTGGAGTCATTAAATGCCAATACTGATATAGCAATCAGTGGCATCACCAAAAATAGAAAAAATATACTTACATAAATCCTATAACCAATCTTGTATCCTGTTGAGTTTGGTAGTGACTGTATCATTGTCCAACCCTTTCAAGTTTTTGTCCAGATAGCTTGAGAGCTATCCAGATAATGCCTGATGATAAAAGTAACAACAAGAAACCAAATGCTGCACCCTCACCCCAGTTGAATGTCTGAAGGAACTTACTATATATCTGCTCAGTAAACCATAGAGAACTCTTACCACCTAGTATGTTTGGTGCTAGATAATCTCCAATAACAAGCATAAATACGATAATCGCACCAGATACAATACCTGGCATAGAGTAAGGTATAATGATCTTGGTAAATATCGTCCATTTAGTAGCTCCTAGATCACTGGCTGCCTCTATATATGAGTCATCCAGACTCTCTAGTGTAGACATGATAGGAACTACCATAAATAGCATTGACATATATAGCAAGCCTAAAATCATACTAAAGTCAGTATAGAGCATATTGATAGGCTCATTTATGATACCAATACCCATCAAAAAGTGATTGATAACACCATGGTCTCCTAACAGAATCATCCAACCATATACAGTAACAAGCTCACCAACCCACAGAGGGATAAGAAGAAGCAGTATCAAGAAACCTGCATTCTTCTTGGAGATTACTTTAGTCAGATAGAAGGCTATAGGAAAAGTAATGACAAATGCAAGCATAGTTACAAATATAGCATAACCAGCCGTTCTCATAAATGTACCCCAATATATATCATTGTTAAAAAATGCCATATAGTTTTTAAGAGAAAATTCCATCTCTCCAGCAGAATTTTTAGCCTGAAATGAGGATATAAGTAGGTCGATATGAGGTAGTACTATAAGTAGCACTAACCATAGCAGTACAGGTACTATCAGCAACCAGAAGGCTGCATTAAAGCTTTTTTTCTCTATCATCTACTCCTCCAAATAACATTTAAGATCATCTTGATGAACACCTATATTTACAAGGTCACCCTCTGACAAACTCTCAAACTGTGCATTTTGCGGTAAGGCAATTAATATCTCATCATCACTACCATCTACCAATGTTGCCAATTTTGTGTTGGATCCATCAAAGAGTATAGTCTTGATTTTTACCTCAAAAGTGCTTATGTCCTTTAAATCATCAGCTGGGTAGAGTATAAATGCTTCAGGACGAACATGCATGATGTTTGGCTCAAAATCAATACCAGGTTTGTTTAGCTTTAACCCTCGTTTTGTTGTGATTGTATCACCCTCTCTATTGGTAATTACAAATTTATTACTCTCACCAACAAAACCTGCTACAAATGCCGTTTTTGGGCTTTTGTATAAGTTCCTAGGTGTATCTAATTGCTCAAAACGACCTTTGTTCATGACTGCTATCTTGTCACTCATCACTAGTGCTTCAGATTGATCATGTGTGATATATACAAATGTAGTACCTAGCTCTCTTTGTAGAAGTTTTAGCTCTACTTTCATATGTTCTCTAAGTTTTCTATCTAGCGCACCAAGAGGCTCATCTAGTAGTAGAATTGACGGCTCCATCACTAGTGATCTAGCGATTGCAACTCTTTGGCGTTGACCACCAGACAATTCTGTTACTTTCTTTTTCTCAAATCCAGTGAGACCTACACGACCTAGCATATCACTCACTTTTTTATCTATTTCATCTTTTTTGAGTTTTTTTCGTTTGAGTCCAAATGCAACATTTTCACGAACATTCATCATAGGAAACAGTGCCAAGCTTTGAAATACTATATTGACAGGTCGATTTTCTGGTGGTACACCTTTCATGGATTTACCACGAATGAGAATGTCCCCTTCACTCTCATCCAAAAATCCAGCAATCATACGCAAAAGGGTAGTTTTTCCACAACCAGATGGTCCCAATATAGAAAAGAATCCACCCTCTTCAACAAAAAAATCAACTTCATCAACCGATGTAAAATCAGCAAAGTGTTTCGAAAGGTTTTTTACCTCTAATATTTTATCCATACTCGCTCCTTATGATTGTTGTATAATAAAGAATTTACATATAAAATTCTTGACTATACACCAGAGGCAAAATTGCCTCTAATGTTACGAGATTGGAGTGATTATTTAGCTGCTTTAATTCTATCTAGAACTTCTGCTTCTATAGCTTCAAATCCAGCTGGAACCGGTGGGTGCCATTTGATATTATCAATATCAGCTGATGTAAATGATCTCTCAAAGTCAGCTTTTACATCTGCAGTTAAGAACTCTGATGCACCTTTAGATGCAGTACCATACTTCTCTTTGTTTGTAAAGAAAGCTGCATTTTTAGGAGCTAGTGTAAAGTTGATCCACTTATATGCTGCTTCAACATTCTTAGCTTTTGCAGGGATTGCGAAAGTATCTATCCATCCAAGTGCTCCACTCTTTGGTGCGACAAAATCGATATCTGGATTAACTTTATGAACAGCCCAGCCTTTTCCATCCCAACCAGAGATTACATTTGCATCACCACTTTTGATGATATTTACTTGTGTATCTCCACTAGTCCAGTAGTTTTTAACATAGCTTTTACTGTCGATAAGCTTTTTCTCTACTTTTGCCATAAGCTTCTTATATGCTTCGATATCACCATATAGTGCAAATGGATCTTCACCCATACCAAATGCTGCACCAATTAGTAGTGGTCTTTTAAGTCTATAAGAGATTTTACCTTTATACTTCTCATTCCAGAGGTCAGACCAGTCGCCAGCTCCTGGAGCCTCTTTTTTGTTGATGATTAGTCCAGTAGTACCATAACAGAAAGGTACACCATATGATTTACCATCTACTGCAGTGTTCTTCTTAACAGCATCTACCATAGAAGTGATAAGCTGATCAGTATTTACTTTTGAGAAATCAATTGGCTGATAAATTGGGAACTCTTTTTGTACAAAAGAGATTCTGTCTTGGCTAGGCTGAGCTAGTTCAAATCCTGCACCACGAGTTGCACGAAGTTTAGCAATCATCTCTTCGTTGTTACTGTATGTAATCTTTACATCAATGCCTGTCTCTTTCTCAAATGCCGCAACTAGTGCTTTATCTGCATAACCTTTCCAAGTTATAATCTTAAGTACCTCACCAGCTGTAAGTGCACTTGTAGTCAATGCTAGTGCCGCAACACTAAGTAAAATCTTTTTCTTCATACTTCATCCTTTTGATTGATTGATATCATTTTGATACGGCAATAGTATATAGTGAATATATATAGAGATAGTTTACATTTGACTAATAATTACAATTTAATAACAAATGTTGAGTCATTATATCGTTATTACTACTTTTGTGCTACTTTCATGCTATAAATCTACTATTTTAATAAACAATTGTATACTAAATATATGAAAGGTTTTGTGTTAGCACTAAGGCGTGCCAAAAATGAAGACTCTATCGCTATTGTTATGACTCAAAAGTCTATTAGAAGCTATTATAGGTTTTATGGTGCTAGACACTCTATCTTGCAGCTTGGTAATCTCATAGACTTTGAAGTAGAGGGCGAAGGCTCTACTTTCATGCCCAGACTCAGAGGTATGAGCCAGATGAGCTTCCCATGGATAT
>DAOUPF010000311.1 GCA_030626265.1 Sulfurovum sp. | reverse complement strand
TTATTAGTTGATTATTATTATCAATATAAACAGATTCACTTATAGATTTCAAACTATTTAATCCATTAATTCCCACAAGGTTCTCATTATATCCAATATACACATGACCATTAATATCTGTTAAATTATTTAAACCATTTATATCTTCAAGTTGATTGTTACCATAAAGGTACAGATAGCCATCTATAATTTTTAGACTGCCAAGCCCATCTAGATTTGTAACATTGGTCTCCTGAAGGAAAAGACTATTGCCTATATATTCCAAGCTACTAAATCCATTTAGATTTTCAATATCTTCACCATATATATACAGCTGATCGCCTATGGTTTTTAGATTACTCAGCCCATCTACATTTGGAATATTATAACCGAAGTACAACTCCTCTCCTACAGACTCCAAGCTACTCAATCCATCAGTATTTGTAGATTGACTATTGCTACCAAAAGTAAAGTCCCCACCTACAGATTTCAAATTAATCAATCCGTCTAGATTTGAAAAATCATTATACATAAGCTTTAGATAGCCACTTACACTCTTTAATACTTTAAAGTTTTGCAAGTCACCATTTGTCAAACTTTTGCTTCCACAGTCTATATCACCATTGTAATGTCCAGTATATATGTTGAAGTTGCTATCAATACTGCCTGCTGATATGCTACACTTTTGTTCCAAAGTAGTCTTGAAGTTTTCGATATCTATCATGACATCTGCTTCTAAATCCTCACATACTTGAGTCATATCATCTTCTATATTGTTATAGTTTTGATCATATAGATTCCAGACTACACTACAGAAGCTTGAGTTTGCATCTGCTTTGATAGTGTATTGATTAGTATCTATATATAGATATTGACCATACTCTCCTAGTATATTTTCTACTCCTGATATATCTATTAGATTTGCATTTAGCGTGAATGACCAGAATTTACCAAGTCTACCAGTTGATATCAAACTACTCAGTCCATTTAGATTTTTAAGTTGATTTTCTTCCATCTTAAAGTTATTGCCTACAGTTTTGAGGCTAGATAGCCCTTCCACATCTATAAGGCTATTATTATTAATATAGAAGTCACTACCTACTGATACTAAACTACTCAAACCATCCACATTTGTAAGGCTATTATTATTAATATAAAAGTCACCACCTACTGATACTAAACTACTCAGACCATCCATATTTGTAAGGCTATTATTACTAATGTATAAGCTTGCACTCACACTCTCTAGTGCTTTGAACTTCAACAAGTCACTATCTGTCAAGCCTTTAGCTGTACAATTTATAGTGCCAGAATAGTGTCCTGTATCCACATTAAAATTGGAGGAGAACATATCTTTTGAGATAGCACACTTCTCTTCTAGTATATCTCTTAAATCTTCATTCTCTTTATCTTTTTGTGTATATGGTGCTTGCCCGCTACATATCTGATTCATATCATCATCTATGTCATTCGAATACTTCTCATATAGATTCCAGTCAACACTACATAGACTTGAATTTCCATCTGCTTTGATAGTGTACTGGTTAGTATCTATAAAGAGTAGCTCCCATTGTACTCCTAGTATATTTTCTGCTCCTGATATATCTATTAAATTTACGTTGCCACCAATATATAGGTGTCCACCAAGTGAAGTCAAACTACTCAATCCATCTAGATTTGTAAGATTATTCCAGCCTACTCTCAAGTGACCACTTATACTATTTATAATTTTAAAGTGCTGTAGATACTCAGATGTTAGCCCTTTACTGTTACAGTCTATGCTACTATTGTAGTAACCTGTGTCTGCATCGAAGTTAAAATCAAAAGTTTGGGTAGGAATATCACAAATATAATACATAGTATCCCTGAGGGCCTCTATATCATCCATCTCTGTGGTTCCTTCTACCGCGACACTCCTATTGCTCTCTCCTATATCATTAAATGCCGTCATGGATATACTATATGTTATATCTCCTCTGAGTCCTGTTATGTTATGACTTGTAGTATTTGCATCTGCTGTTGCATGCTTAACTCCATCTACATATATATTGAATCCTCTTTCGTTAGAAGAGTTATCAACCCACCCTATCGTTAGATTCTTGTCTCCTATATCTAGTATCTCTAGGTCAGAAGGTATGTTTGGTATGATTTTATCATATGTCAAAGTTATTTTTACAGTAACTGGATTACTATCTCCTGCTGTATTACTAGCTATCATAGATAGATCATATATCTTTTGTATATTCTCATCTAATTTGGCTGCATCTGATACTCTCAATGTCCCATTGATATCTACATAGAAATCATCTTTACCCTCACCATTTAATGTGAAGCTACTTATAGGGCTGTCTCCCTTTGTAACAAAAGTGACCTCCCCTACCAGGGTATTGGCTGTTGCATTGTCCTCAATGAATCCTATATAGTTGCTCAATACAGGAACTATGTCAGGTATGTCTATAACATTAATAGTTAAGCTTACTACTGGACTATCAGCTTTAGCATTGGTAGCTACTGCTGTTAGGTTATAGGTAGTTTTACTCTCATAGTCTAGCTCTTGTGATACTGTTACTGTTCTATTTTCATCCACACTAA
>DAOUPF010000293.1 GCA_030626265.1 Sulfurovum sp. | reverse complement strand
ATATCAAAAAGTTTATTTTCATAGCCAGTGGAGAGGACTATATTTGTAGTTTTGATATTATTTGTCGGTGAGAGGACACCCTGACCTACAGATCCATGAACACTAAATACTCTACACTGGGCATCCCATTTCAGATGAGTAACTTCAAGCTGTAAAAACTCTACTTTGTCAAATATAGCTTGACACATCCCCTGTGCATCACATACCCCTGCCTCATCAAACATAAAACTATCTTCACTATTGTGTATCCCTAGAGTATCTAAATCCTCTTTTTTGACTGTCATATATCTAGACTCATTGAACTCTTCGTATATAGTAAATTTTTGAGCATCTTCTGGGTCTTTTGGTATACGAACGACACCAGTTTGAGTGAAGTATTCAGGAAAATTATCTAGATAAAAGTCTTTGGCAAATGCAAATGCTTCATTGGTAAGCTTCTGCAATGGAGAGCCTTTGCCTATCTTTGGCGATACAAATGCTCCAGCAGCCCCACTCCCACCACTAGCAGGAGCAGCTGATCTATCTACTAGCAGAACCTTCTGCCCTTTTTGTTGTAGAGCATAAGCCGTACAACACCCTGCTATACCTGCGCCGATAACTATAGTATCATAGGTACTGGTATGCATATTTCTCCAGTGCCTCTTCTATCATATTCTCCCAAGCCTCTGTAGGCTTCCAAATAGTATGCATCATCATCCTTGCCATCTGTATATCCGCCCCTCGTTCCAGTACATTGTACAGATACATAAATGCTGATACTCGGTAGTTCTTAGTACAGTGTATCCAGACCTTTTTCTCTACTAGTACATTGAGTATATCCCGTAGCAGTTCATAATCCTCAAGAGTCGGGGCATAGTAATCCATACCTAGATGCATATACTTCATCCCTGCATCTGTCACTAAGGCATCCTCATCATCCAGAGTCACTGAGTCTACAGGCAAACACATAGATATGACTATCTCATAACCCTCATCCGCCATAGATTGGAAGTCATCTTCTGATGGTAGAGCTGAGCTCATTAGGTTGGTGTGGATTGGTTGTTGTTGTGGGGCTTGCATAATATGATTCCTTATATATTCTATATAATTATTAATCTTCTTTATAATTCAAGCATAAATCTATTTTAATATGTTTAATTTTACTAAAAATATTCTTTTTATATTCTAAAGCTTCTCCTGATTTATATATATCACTTTCAAAATACTTTTCTATTTTTTTCATATGCAACATAGGAATATCTTTACATAATGTTGATTTGACTGTATGATATTTTTCATATATATCTTTATCATACTCATATATTAACTGAACTAAATCTATCATTAGTATACTTCTTGCTGCATCTATTTTATTTTGATCTAAAGAATATAAAACAATACTCGATTTTGCATTACTAATCGCAGCATACTCTTTAATAGATCCTATTTTAAAATTAATATAAATAAATAAAATAAAAATAAATACAAAAATTATAAATAAGACATAATATAGTTTTTTCATATTATTCTATACTAAACTGAAATTTCTTTAATATCCGCAATCCCCATAAATGTCTTATACACAGCCCCTATCATATGCTGTCTATTGACTCTCAGTTCTTCATCTTCTGCATTTACCATGACATCATCAAAGTAGCCGTCTAGCTCTCTTTTGAGTCCAAATAGTGCTTCTAGTTGATGGGTATAGGTGTTGTATGTACCGTTGATTACCTTCTCGTAGGCATTGTATAGAGTGACCTCGGCATCCTCTTTGAACAAGGCTACATCTATGGATAAATCTGCATCCAAATCTATATCTTTGGATATATTTGCAACTCTCTTGAATGTAGAGAACTGTTCTGAGAATACATCTGAAGAGACTATCTCATTGAGTGCAGATACCTTTTTGGCTATCTCGTTGATATCACGCTCACCAGAGGCTAGGACTGCTGCTATGACTGATGGATTGGCATCTAGGGATTTGTTGATACGCTCTATGATGAAGTCTCTCAAAAGCTTTATATCAAACTTATCATATGCATCTGCTAACAAGGTGATGATGTCATCTATATCAAAGCTCAAATCATACTGTGTGACTATACGAACGACTCCGTTGACCGCACGACGCAGTGCAAATGGGTCTTTGGATCCCGTAGGTATCTTACCTACAGAAAATAGTCCAAATAGAGTATCTAGCTTGATACTCATAGCAACAATGGCTGAGAATGTAGAGCTAGGTAGCTCTGCACCCTCACCTACTGGCATATACTGCTCTTTGATAGCATTGTAGACTATCTCATCTTCACCTAGTGCCTTGGCATAGTAGTATCCCATGAGACCCTGAAGCTCTGTAAACTCATATACCATCTCACTCATGAGGTCTGCTTTGGCAAGGCTTACTGCTTTGTCCATAGCTTTTTCTAGATCTGCTGAGCTTTTGCCAGTCTCTGATTCTACTTTTCTCATATATAGAGCTAGTAGTCTGATGGCTATGTTTTTCTCTCTATTTATCTTGTCTTCTAGAGTACCCAGACCATCTATGAACTGGACTTTCTCCAAGCCATCAGTAGAGAGTCCATTGCGGAGGTCATTTTGGTAGAAAAATAGTCCATCAGCTAAACGAGGCTTTAGTACTCTCTCATTTCCTGCTACTACTTTGCTGTAGTCCTCTGTATAGGCATTGCTCACTACGACAAAGCTATTGGCTATCTTGCCACCCTTGAATACTGGGAAGTATCTTTGATGCTCTTTCATAGATGTGATGATGACTTCTGGTGGGAGT
>DAOUPF010000354.1 GCA_030626265.1 Sulfurovum sp. | reverse complement strand
CTTTATCTAACTTATCTTTTGTATCTAAGAGTACTGTTTTAAAAGATAAGCTAGAGGCAACCTCTTTTGGTTCATATGGCTTCTCTTGACCTATATTGGCTTTTTTGATGGCCTGCTTCATCTCGTACATCTCAAACTCATCTGTCAAGCATGAGAGGTAATTTTTATCCTCATATACAAAGCTGTCTATATCTATATCTTCAAACACCTCTCTACTCATAGTCACAAGCTCACGAGATAAAAATGCTTTCTCTTTACTCTCTAAAAGCAGCTTTTGTATCCGTGGTGTACCACAGTTCTCCATATCTTCATAGATTGCTTCTAATGTATGGTATTTGTTTATGAGTTTACTAGCACCTTTTTGTCCTATGCCTTTGACTCCTGGTACATTATCAGAGGCATCACCCACAATAGATTGGAAGTTTATAAAGTCTCTAGGATGTACCTCAAACTTATCCAGACAACCCTGCTCATCTATCACTTTTTTCTTGACAGAATCATACATCTCTACTTTTCCATCTTCTATCATCTGGTACAGATCTTTATCATGTGAGACTATACGGACTTTGAGTCCTCTCTCTTTGGCAAACTTTGTAATAGTACTGATGACATCATCAGCTTCAAACCCATCACGAGAGAGGTTTGCAAACCCCATCTGTTCTATCCACTCTATAGCGATAGGTAGTTGCCTAGTCAAATCTTCTGGTGGTGCATCACGATTGGCTTTATACTCAGGATATAGGTCATTTCTAAAAGTTCGTCCTTTTCTATCTAGTGCAAACACTAGATAATCTGTACTATGATCTCTACGCAAAGAGTCAATCAAATTGACAAAACCTGTCAACAACCCAGTAGGGAATCCATCACTATTGCGCAGAGGGGGAAGTGCAAAGTAAGAACGAAAAAAGAAACCAAATGTGTCTATAATAGTAATAGTTTTCATAGTATGTAAACCTTTTATACAGTTTTTTAAGGGAGTATAATGTAATTGCAATGTATACTGATATGCAAATAATGGGTATTATATTAATTTTCCCATTTTAAAAAGTTTAAAAGTTCGAAATAAGGGAATTCTTAATTATGCATAAAAGTAGCTCTTCTGCAAACTCTTTATTAGCTGATGCTAGAAAACTTCGTGTAAACAAACAACAACTCAATAAAAAGAAAACAGAAAATAAGCTTGCTGAATTTATGAATGCAAGTGTTACAGACAGTGAAGTTGGAATTATCCCAGAAGGCTACGGAGGGATTACTTATCTTACATTTTTTATATTTTTACCTGAGATTGCTGGAATACTTTTTATGTTTTTTTATATTAGTCATGGTGAACTTGATGCATACAATACACTTGATATAGATTATCTGCTAACATGGGTCATAGGATATGAGATTGTAGCTGCGATTACTCTTCTATTAATCTTCAAAAAAGCTATGACATTTGTATTTGCTAAGTAATCTCTTTTTCTAAATACTTCCCTGTATAACTTCCCGTAGATTTATAATCTCTTGCCAAATCTTCAGGAGTACCTAGGGCTACTATCTGCCCTCCTTTATCTCCACCATCTGGCCCCATATCTATAACATAGTCTGCATTCTTGATCATATCAAGATTGTGCTCTACAACTATCACACTATTGCCCAAATCCACTAGATGATGTAGCACTCCTGTCAAGCGGTTGACATCATCAAAGTGCAATCCTGTAGTAGGCTCATCTAATATATATAGTGTATTTCCTGTATCTTTACGACTAAGCTCTTTGGCAAGCTTAATCCTCTGTGCCTCTCCACCAGATAGTGTTGTCGCATTTTGACCTAGTGTAATGTAGTTGAGTCCTACGTCTTTGAGAGTATTTAGTTTGATAGCTATCATAGGTACTGCCTTGAAAAACTCTAATGCCTCATCTACACTCATTGCCAGTACATCAGCTATAGACTTACCACGATAAAGCACCTCTAATGTTTGAGTATTATATCTAGCACCTTCACAAGTATCACATACTACCAATACATCAGGCAAAAAGTGCATCTCTATCTTGATCTGTCCATCTCCTTGGCACTTCTCACATCTACCACCTTTGACATTGAAAGAGAATCTACCTATCTTGTATCCTCTAAGCTCTGCCTCTTTGGTTTTGGCAAAAAGTTTTCTAATCTCATCCATAATACCTGTATATGTAGCTGGATTACT
>DAOUPF010000216.1 GCA_030626265.1 Sulfurovum sp. | reverse complement strand
ACTGTTAGCATACCTATCAGATATCTTGTTTACTTGCCAGCTAAGATTTTTACCTGATATAATTCGTCTACTCTGTGTAGTCCTACCATACTCATATATATCCCCAGCCTTGGTATATACTCTGAAGTATAGAGGGTTACCATCACTGCCACCTACAGAGGCTATCTTACTATCACTCTCTATGAGTGTTCTATACTCTGCACCCACAGCACCATCATCACCATCTACTGGCACTAACCTCTTGCCATCCAAACAGTAATGATCATCTGAGTCAAACTTGATACCTCTGATCATATCATCATCTGCCATGTTTGAGCCACATCTAGTGATGGAGCTCAGACCACTCACTGACCAGCCTTTGCCTAGATAGCCATTACCTCCACTAGAGCTATATACTAGAGATAGTTTTGGTTTAACTCCTGCGATACCTGGCGGTAGGTTTAGGTCTACACTATAGTTTAGACTTCCTTGGTTTACTGCCATAGTACCTTTTAGGTTGACTAGAGGTGCAGAGTATACAGGAGTAAATAATAGTCCTACAAACAGTAGTAGAGCAGACAGGCTAAAAGTATAATTTCTAATTCCTAATTTCTCATTTCTAATTTTCATGATTATCTAGCTCCTCTTGGATTTGTGCTTTTCTTCTTTCTATCTCTGCCTTTTGTGTTGGGGTGAGCTCTACGGTATCTAGAGTAAACCCTTTCTCTGCTACTAGGGCTTCTGCTTCTGTAATGAGAGCTTGCATCTCTTCATTTATTGCCCTCATATCAGCATCCATAGCCATACGGGAACTATCTGAGATGATTGGTCGAAGTGGCTTAAAGGTATCTCTATAGTGAGTTGGAGTTTCATTGTTTGGCTCTGTCACCTCTACAGTGATACTGTCACTACTTATAAGCCCTAAGGGGTCTTCTACCTCTAGGGTAAAGGTAAATGTACCTACCTCCCTGCCTACATAGGTATAATGTATACTTGTAGATATCTCTTCGTTATTTAATATCCAGCTATAGGTCAGTTCATCACCATCTACATCGTAGCTTGCTGAGGCATCTAGTACTACGCTTTCACTAAGCACCATAGTGATATCATCTCCAATATTTGCTACTGGTGCGTCATTAACTGCTATGATAGTTATATCTACTCTAGCTTCTGCCTCACCTCCATTGCCATCACTTGCTATATAGGTAAAGCTATCTTCTCCATTATAGTCTTGGCTTGAAGAGTAAAGTATTTGGTTATTTACTATGGTGGCTGTTCCGTGACTTGGTGTTGATACTGATGCTATATGTAACACATCTCCTATATCCACATCACTGTCATTATCTAACACCGATATAGTCACTGGTACATCTTCATCTGTAGAAGAGGTATCATTTTGTGGTACTGGTATATCATTGACTGGGGTTATATTGATAAAAACTGTAGCAGGAAGAGAATCTAGAACTCCATTATTGACTCTAAAGGTAAAACTATCTGTTCCATTATAATTCAACTCTGATGCATATGTTATCTCTGGTGTTGCACCAGTAATCTCTCCATGCTTTACTGGGTCTACTATAATATAGTCAAGTGGATAATCACTCTTGTCTTTGCCTAAAAGCATAATATCCTCTGGTATATCTTCGAATATTGTAATGTTTTGGTCAAACGCAAGGGGGTTAAACATATAGCCATCTATACCTCCTTGATTAATTGTATTTTCCAAGACAGTAGCACTATTTGGATTTTCACCAGTAATTAACTCTGTTCCTAGCAGTAGAGTTGCTGTATCTATCTCTATGTTTGATAGCCCTATTTGGATATTATAAGCACAATACTTACCTGTTGAGTCAGTTTCTACAGAGTAAACCCTGCTACCTGCATCAGTTACATTTACCATAATACCAGCTGTAGAGTTCTCATCGGTATCTTGTGTATTGTTATTATTTTTATCCTCATATACAGTGCCACAGAGAGTACCAATCCGTACATAACCATCTACAGCACTCATCTCTATGCCTTTATGGTCAAACCCCCCTCTTATGGTAAACTGTCCAAAGTCCATTCCAACTAAAAACTTCTTTGTACATATAGTAAGCATCTCTACATCCAGCACTCCATCTATATGTAGGGATAGTTTTGCTCCTAATGTTTCTTGTTTATTAAATCCATCAATAGTAAAGAAGTCATATTTTGATAGATTCTGTGAAAATATCCTTATACCTTTATGGCTATAGACTTCAACCAATGCATTTTGGTCACCATTGTACTGCATAGTAAGACTATTGATCATACCACTACATTTTTTTTGTTGATCATTTGCTCCAACAGGCACAAATAAAATAGCCAATACCATACTACATACAATAAGCAATCTTTGTAACATTTCCCCAACCTTTTTAGTAAGATTTAAATAGTTAAATAAAAATCTAACATGAAAAAGTCAAAAAAATGTCAAGAAAGTCCATTTTTAGGTGTTTTTGCAGTATTTATTTGAAATAATATTCTATGGTGTTTCTTTTTGTAACAGGTGTTTAGCCTTTACTCTCCTTTTTAGACATCCTTTTTGGAGAGTGGGTATTAACCATTGACAACTAATTTATAATTCTTTAGCATATAATATACTGTTCCAATAAGGTAAATTACCCAACCAAAAATTGGAATAAAGATTAACATACTTATTATGGTTTTTTCTATAGGCTGTTTTACAAGTACTAATCTAGTTACGAATGTACCTATGATAATGAGCTGTTAATTTTCTATCTACATTTCCATATTGATTTTTTCTTGCTTTGATAAATTTCTTAGCTGCATCTTTATTTATAGGTTTTACTTTATTTAGTCTTTTTTTAATACATATAGTCCAAATTCATCAGGATCATAAATATCTATCTTCTCCTTAAGAAGTACAGCACCAAAATTCTCTACTAAACTCTTATCACCTAAATCTAACTTTTCTGCAAATATATGCATAGTCAATCCAATTATCAATATCATTTTTTTCATTTGTGTAATAAATTTATAATCTTTTACTTACCAAAAACCAATATTTTTAAATGAGAGCTTTGAGACTTTCCACTCATCTTTTATTTTTTCAATATTAACAGAAACTTTTTTTGACTTACTATTTTTATCAATGAGTTCAAGTCTAACCTTTGCAGTATCAGGTGAATTTTTTATTGTCTCAATAACATTAATACTAGTAACAAATCCAAAATCTGTATATTTAGCTACACACTTTTGATTTATACCCTCATCTAGAACAACATTTTGAACTGCAGCACGCAAAAAAATCCTTTCTCCATAAAAATAGCCTTGTCTTGCTGTAAAATCTGCTATTACTTTTTTGATTTTATCAATATTTTCAATTTTAATATCAAATGCTTCAAAAAAATCATCCATTATTGGTAAAACTTTTTTTGACTGATTTCTTAAAATGCCAACTTTAGTTTCTTTATATTTTTTTTTGTATTTCATTTGGTATTTTTTGTAAAGAATATGAAGAATATATGTCTTCTACGCCATATTCTTCTTTGACTTCTTTTTTATATTTTTTTTTCTCTTGAGAAAGTTTTT
>DAOUPF010000026.1 GCA_030626265.1 Sulfurovum sp. | reverse complement strand
CCACTTTTAGAAAAGATACGTGCAGATGAGCTAGTAGACTATACTATCCTCTCTGTTGCATACACAGCTGCTCATGAGACTCACAAAGCAAAGATATACGCTAAACTCGTCACAAAAGACAAGAGAGTAGGAGTATCCCAAGAATTTATCACTCAAAAGTACAGAGATGAGTTCAAATCCATCAAAGATATGATTGTTACAGTAGAGGACATCCCTCCATTTGATACAGGTGCTAGCAATGCTCCCGTACAAGTAGTCATCACAGGAAGCGACCTAGATACTCTGGATGAGATATCATCTAAACTCATGCAAGAGATGGCTAGTATAGATGGGCTAGTAGATATCGACCGAGATTATGAGAAAGGCAAACCTCAAATCTCAGTCACTATTTTACGGGAAAATTCTCAGAGAGCAGGAGTCAGTGCTCAAGCCATAGCAGCAGTACTAGGTAGTGCCTACTCTAGCGATAGCCCTATCTCATACTACGAAGAGAATGGACGAGAGTTTGATATCACTTTGCGTTTTGATAATGAATTTAGAGATAGTATAGAGGATATACGGACACTCCAAGTCAGAAATATCCAAGGCGAACTTGTATCTCTAGATGGTCTTGTAGAGTTTAAAAAGAGTAGTAACTTGTCCTCTATCAACCGTTATGATATGGAGCGAAAAGTAATGGTCACTACTGGACTATATGGGGCAAGCCTAGATGTAGTCATGGCTCAAATCACAGAAAAACTAGAGCCACTGCTTCCTGTGGGGTACTCATATCGCTATACAGGAGATATAGAAAATATGCAAGAGACAGGAGAGGCATTTGCTGCTGCTATCGCTCTAGCCGTGATACTCATATACCTTATCCTAGCAGCCTTGTATGAGTCACTGATACAGCCTATCATCATCATGGTATCTATGCCTCTATCATTTACTGGTGTGATGGTAGCCCTATATCTCACAGACAACAACTTCAGTCTATTTGTCATGATTGGTATCATTATGTTACTAGGAATGGTGGGCAAGAATGCCATACTAGTAGTAGACTACGCAAACAAAGCCATCAAAGATGGACTAGAACTTGATGAAGCGATACTACAAGCAGGAGAGAAAAGACTACGCCCAATCCTCATGACCACTTTTGCTATGATAGGAGCCATGATACCACTAGCATTTGGTACAGGTGCAGGCTCAGAAGGCAATGCACCTATGGCACTAGCCATCATAGGTGGGCTAGTGAGTTCTACTATACTTACTCTACTGGTAGTCCCAGCAATTTATAAATTTATGTATCCTCTGGATAGTTGGTTACGCAAATGGTATGAGAGGGATGAATTAGGTAATACTTTGCAAAGCAAGCCAAGAGTTGCGTATCAACTCCAGAGCAAAAAAGCTAAATAATATAGCTGATGCACGGTTGATAACCATCGTCCTATGAGGTGTAAAAAAGTTGTCAAACCTACTGACAAAATATGCTATACCAAAAAATGTAGTAGTATGCCCCATGGTTAGAACTAGTATCTGTAGGGGTAGATTTCCTTTACTCAAAAATGGTGCTAGAATAACAGAGAAAAATATGATAGCCTTAGGGTTGGATAGGTGAACTGCCATACCTTTGATAAATATATGCAGTTTGCGTCCATCTTTGTCATGTCTGTTATCCATATGGAGAGTTTCATTCCATATACTCTTGGCTATCCATAGCAAATAGATAGAACCAAAAGTACCGATAAAGAGCTGAAAGTATGGATTTTGTCCTACAGCACCAAGTCCAAGTCCAGCAGCACTCAGATAAAACAAAGATGCAAATAGCACCCCAGAAGCTGCCACCCAGCCAGCTATCAGCTTACGATCTAGTGTAGTTCTAGTGATATATAGTATATCAGGTCCAGGCACAGCAGAACCCATGAGTCCAATGGTGTATAGTGTTAATAGTTCTAGCAATTTATTTTCCTGTGTTAGTTGTTACTTTTATTTAAAGCTTATTACCATAGTCATGATGTACATTCAAAATTCTAATAATAATTACCTCTTCTTCTTGTACTGTATAAAATATCAAGTAGTTTTCATAAATCAATATTCTACACTCTCTGTCAATTTTCTTATGTTTACACTCTACACCCATAAATGGGTTTTCTTCTAACAGTTTTATAAACTTGTCTAGTTTATCTATATACTTTATCGCAACCGCTGGTTTATCATCATATATAATACTAAACAGGTCACTCAAATCAGCCTCAGCTAACTCTGTGTATTTGATATTATACATACTTTGATTTTAAGTCTTCAAAGATTGTTTTATGTGATTTTTGGCTTAGTTTTGAGTTTAAACCTTTTTCTACCTCTATGTCTAAATGGGATAAGTTATCATTGGATTTTGAAAGGCTAGAGACCAAAGTATCTATAAGTATATATCTATCATCTGGGTTCAATGCCAACGCTTCATCTATGATGTCATTTATACCCATGATGTATCCTTTTTATTTGTATTTATGGATTATAGCATAATTTTAGTGTAGGGCGTAAAAAGACTAAACTGAGCTACTGAGTACCATGAAAACTACAGGAAGTGGAGACTTCAGTCCCACCAAAAAGGTTGCATGATTTCAAGAGGTGCATCTCTCATCTACATTTATATGATAATTACACTTTTTGGGTGAAGCTAAAGCATTCACTTCCGAAGATGATAGAAAAGTATCTTAGATTTGACTGGTCACCTAACGGTGATTTTGGCAATACAAGTAGTTTGTGATGAAGTAGTCATAACCATCGGGATGATGATAACAATAATGAGAGAAGGCTATTCATAACATTTAACAACACCTGTTAGCCCATCCTTTAAGTGATAATACTCTTTACACTTTTTATCTAAAATAGTGACTTCTCTTTGCTCAATCTCTGAACTATAAGATGCCTCTGTAAAGCCTATGATCCCATTACTATTTAAGTCTATTTCAGAGTATGATAAAGGTGAGTTATAAAGATAACTCAATAATACTAAGGAATATAATAAGACAATAGCTAAAAATATACTTATAGCTTTGTATATCATTGCTATACCTAATTATCATCCATGATAATTAGGTGATTCTTTAGTAATAGTCACATCATGCACATGACTCTCTCTCAATCCTGCAGATGTAATCTCCACAAACTCAGCCTTCTCCCAAAATACTGGTATAGACTCAGAACCACAATAGCCCATAGAAGATCTAAGTCCACCTATCATCTGGTGTACTACATCTCCGATACGCCCTCTATATGGGACTCTGCCCTCTATTCCCTCTGGTACTAGCTTGTCTGCTGCTGTGCCCTCTTGGAAATATCTATCTGTGCTTCCTTGATTCATAGCACCGATACTTCCCATACCTCTGTACTCTTTGAACTGTCTACCGTTGAATAGTATCATTTCACCAGGAGCCTCGTAAGTACCTGCTAGTGCAGAGCCTAGCATCACTGAACTTGCTCCCACAGCTAGGGCTTTGGCTACATCTCCAGAGTACTTGATACCACCATCAGCGATGACAGGTACGCCCAGAGGATTGGCAACTTGGGCTACCTCATCTATAGCAGAGATTTGTGGTACACCAACTCCAGCTACTATACGAGTCGTACAGATAGAGCCTGGTCCGATACCTACCTTGACTGCATCAGCACCTGCTTCTATGAGGTCTATGGCTGCGGCGGCACTAGCTATATTGCCAGCTATGACATCTACATCTAACTCTTTTTTGATGAGTTTGAGTGTATCTATGATACCTTGTGAGTGTCCATGTGCAGAGTCTAGTACTAGCACATCAGCCCCTGCCTCTACTAGAGCAGTTGCACGATCTAGCTGTCCTACTCCGATAGCTGCTCCTACTCTTAGTCTTCCATGATTATCTTTGTTGGCATTTGGAAACTTCTCTCTCTTTTCTATATCTTTGATGGTGACTAGCCCTTGGAGTACATTGTCATCATCTACGATAGGTAGTTTCTCTATCTTATGCTCTTGGAGTATCTTTGCTGCATCATCTAGAGTGATGCCTGGCTTTGCAGTCACGAGAGGGGCTTTGGTCATCACATCAGATATGATGAGACTCATATCAGTAATGAAACGCATATCACGATTGGTGATGATACCTACAAGCTTCATATCAGGATCTACTACAGGCACACCAGATATCCTATACTCAGCCATGAGAGCTTCTGCTTCTCCTACTACTTTATCTGGAGCTACATAGATAGGGTCTATGATGATACCACTCTCTGATTTCTTTACCTTGCTTATCTGCTTTGCTTGTGTGGCTATATCCATATTTTTATGAATGATACCTATGCCACCTAGATGAGCCATGGCTATTGCAGCCTTGTACTCTGTGACTGTATCCATCGCAGCAGATACTATAGGGGTGTTGAGAGTTACTCTTTTTGTGAGCTTACTCATGATAGAAACTTCTTTTGGTAACACTAGTGAATGCTGTGGTACTAACAATACATCTTCAAATGTCAATGCTCTTTTTTTGATATTCATAATAACCCCTTACTTGGTATAATTTACTGCTTTTTCCATACTCAAAGCACCATCTAAAAGTACTTTCTCATCAAATGCCTTAGCTATCAGCTGTAATCCTATAGGCATACCATCAGCATTTTTACCAACTGGTATAGAGATAGCTGGTAGTCCCGCTAGATTGATAGCGATAGTATACATATCACTCTTGTACATCTCTAGTGGATCCTCAATTTCTCCTATCTTTGGAGCTACACTAGGAGCTACTGGAGAGAGTATGAGATCCGCCTCTTCAAATATAGCATTAAATTCATTACGAATCAAGTGACGAACATTTTGTGCTTTGAGATAATACGCATCATAATAGCCGCTTGAGAGTACAAAGTTACCCAAAAGTATCCGTCTCTTGACCTCTTCACCGAAACCCTCAGATCTAGTGTTAAAATACAACTCTTCTAGATTTTTAGGGTCTGCAGCTCGTTTTCCATATCTCACGCCATCTAGTCGAGCTAGGTTAGTAGCTGCCTCTGCAGTGGCAACGATATACTATGTGGCTATGTCGTATTTGGTGTTGGTCATATTTTTATGTACTATAGTATGCCCTGCATTTTGCAATGCTTCTACAGTCTTTGCATATGCTTTTTGGATATCCTCATCTGCTTGGGAGATGTAGTTATCTATGACTGCTATGGTGAGCTTTCTATCACTATCCATATTATTTGCTATATCTTCTATCTCAAACTGGGCACTTGTAGAGTCTTTTGGGTCATGCCCTTTGATAGCATCATATAGGATAGCTGCATCTTCTACATTTTGCGTAATTGGCCCTATCTGATCTAGACTAGAAGCATACGCTGAAAGTCCAAAACGACTCACCCGTCCATAAGTAGGCTTGAATCCAACCACACCACAGTACGCAGCTGGCTGACGCACAGAACCACCAGTATCGGAACCTAGTGCTGCTATAGCGATACCAGCAGCCACCGCAGCAGCTGAGCCACCTGATGAACCTCCAGGTACTCTACTAGGGTCATGAGGATTTTTAGTCACTCCATAAAAGCTACTCTCGGTAGTAGAACCCATAGCAAACTCATCCATATTTGCCCTACCAAAAGGAGCCAAACCTTTGGACTTCATATTGGTTACTACTGTTGCATCATATGGTGCTACATACCCTTGGAGTATGTTCGAGCCACTTGTTACACTCCAACCATTGACTTGGATATTATCTTTGAGAAGTATCGGTATCCCCTCACCCGAGCTCTCAAAATCTATATAGGCATTAAGATCACTAGACTTAGCTACCTGCTCTATCTCAGCTCGTATATCTGCCATCTCTTCAGGAGTTTTACTCAATGCTTCTTTTAGTGTTATCACTATGTATCCTCTCTATCTATCTTTAATCTTTTTTTATAATAAGCCACAACCCACAGTCCAACGCCAACAAGTCCAAATATAAAAACTATAGATCCTATGATGACTGGCATCTGGATGGGTTGGGTCATGTCGAACATTTAGACTACCTCGGCACAGCGTGGGCAGGCTGTCTCTGTGTCTGCTGAGGTAAATCTCCAGCATCTTGGGCATTTGGACTGCTGTGCTTTGTGTACGGTAAATGTCATACCATCGACATCAAAGCTAGCCATCTGTTCACCATCGCACTCAGACTGGATAGCTGATACTACGAACCAATCCTCTAGGTCTTTTGAGTCTTTGATAGCAAAGTTGCCTACATCTCCCGCTATCTCTACCTCTAGTGTAGATTTCATGAGCTTCTCTTTTTTGAGCTTGTCTACTGCCTCTGAGAACTTCTCTCTAGCCTCTATCAACACTGCATCATCGAAGCTCTCTGCCACCTCTGGTAGCTCTGTATACACTAAGTCAAATACACTCTGTATCTCACCCTTAAATATAGCAGGAGCATAGTCAAGTATCTCATCAGCTGTGTATGTGAGTACAGGAGCTATGAGGGCTAGCATAGACTTGGATATGAGTGCCATGGCTGACTGAGTGGCTCTTCTGGTGGTACTATCTTTGGCTTCGCAGTAGAGTCTATCTTTGGTGATATCCATATAGATACCAGATAGCTCATTGGTGATAAAGTGGTTGAGTATAGCAAATCCACGGAGGAAATCATACCCGTCAAAGTTGGCTTTGACCTCGGTCAGTACCGCTCTTGCTTTGATGAGTATCCATCTATCTAGCTCACCATACGCCTCTGGAGCTACGATAGCATCGAGGTCATCCACATTTGCTAGTAGAAACCTAAATGTATTTCGTATCTTTCTATACTGCTCTGCAGTCTGTTTTAGTATGCCATCAGATATCTTGAGATCACCTTGGTAGTCACTGAGAGCCACCCATAGGCGGAGTATCTCAGAGCCATACTGCTGTGTGACTTTCTGAGGGGCCATTACATTGCCCTTGGATTTGGACATCTTCTCGCCCTTCTCATCTACGGTAAAGCCATGCGTGAGTATAGACTTGTATGGAGGATGACCGTTGACCACAGAGCTCAGTAGTAGTGAGCTCTGGAACCACCCTCTATGCTGATCACTACCCTCTAGGTACATATCGGCAGGGTATTTGCCAGCGTCATAGTTGCCGCTCTCGAGTACTGCATTCCATGTAGAGCCACTATCAAACCATACATCTAGTATGTCATCTATCTTCTCTAGGTCATCAGGGTTGTATCCGCTATCAGCTGGTAGTAGCTCTGCGTTGGACATAGAGTCCCATGCATCTGCACCATGTATATCAAACAGCCCAGCTATATGCTCTATCACAGCGGTATCAAATATCACCTCTTTTGTGCTCTTGACCCTAAAAAACGCTATAGGTACACCCCATGAGCGTTGACGAGAGATACACCAGTCTGGTCGTCCCTCTATCATAGGGTTGAGTCTGTTTTTGGAGCTTTTAGGGTAGAAATCTACACTCTCTATGCCACCTAGTGCTACATCTCTCAGAGTGCCATCTAGACTATCTGTCTTCTCATCCATAGCGATAAACCACTGATTTGTCGCTCTATATATGAGAGGTTTTTTAGTCCTCCAACAGTGTGGATATGAGTGGATAAACTTACTCTGCTTTAGTAGTGAGTCACCTAGTATCTCTAATATCGGTTCATTTGCTTTAAATATATGCATACCTACAAACTCATCAGGATTTGGCAGTAGATTGAGACCCTTGACTGACTCATCATAACAGCCTCTCTCATCTACAGGCATCACCACCTCAAGGGCATACTTGAGACCTACACGATAATCCTCTTCTCCATGACCAGGGGCTGTATGTACACACCCTGTACCACCATCCATGAGCACATGTTCACCTAGTACCACTGTAGAGGTACGACCATTGACTGGGTTGATAGCTAGGAGTTTTTCCATCTCTGTAGCGGCTATCTTTCTGCTAGCGTGACCAGAGACGACACCCTCCTCGACCATAGCCTCAAATCTAGCCTCAGCTATGATATGCCCATCATCTGTCAGGACATACATCTCCTCTGGGTTGAGAGCTATACCTGTGTTTGATGGCAAAGTCCATGGTGTAGTAGTCCAGATGACTATACCAGCCTTGCCCTCTACTCCTAGCTTCTCTTTAGCAGCATCAGCTAGCTCAAAATGTACATAGATAGAGTAGTCCTCTTTGTCCTCATACTCCACCTCCGCATCAGCTAGTGCAGTCCTAGCAGCCCATGACCAAAATATCGGCTTGTGTCTCTCTACCAACAGACCCTTTTGAGCTACTTCACAGAGTGTCCTATAGATATTTGCCTCAAACTTGAAGTCCATAGTGACATATGGATTTTTCCAGTCTCCTATGATACCTAGAGCCTTGAAGCCCTCTCTCTGCAAGTCAATAAACTTGGCTGCATGTTCACGGCATAGTGAACGAAACTGAGATACTGGCATAGCTTCTTTTTTAGGCTTACCTATCTTCTCTTCTACTTTTTGCTCTATTGGCAAACCATGACAATCCCAACCTGGAGTATACCGAACTGACTTACCCTGAAAATAGTGGTACTTGACAATAATATCTTTTAAAATCTTGTTTAGTGCATGTCCTATATGGATGTCACCATTGGCATACGGAGGGCCATCATGTAGAGTAAACGCCTCACATCCCTCTCTTTTGCTCTTCATCTGTTCATAGATATCTTCATCAAACCATTTCTTATATCGTATAGGTTCATTAGTCGGGAGATTCCCTCTCATTGGGAATTGTGTTTTAGGAAGTAGGAGTGTATCTTTGTAATCCATAATTGTATTAGCCTCTTATTATAAAATTGTGCGATTATATCCAAAAAGCCCTAAAAGCAGGAAAAACATGCCAATGAATCATTGTGCTATAATAACTACTATGAAAACAAAACTAATAAAAATCATCCAAACTCTAGAAGACAACAACCAGACTATCTCATTTGCAGAGAGCTGCACAGGAGGCAGGATAGCTGCTGCATTTACTGCTATCTCTGGAGTATCATCAGTATTTAACGGCTCATGTGTGACATATTCCAATGATATCAAACATCTATGGCTAGGTGTTAGTTCTGAAGTGTTGGATGACTTTGGTGCTGTTAGTTCAGAGTGTGTAGAAGATATGCTAAAGGGTATATCACAAAAAGCCCAAAGTGACTACGCCATAGCAGTCAGTGGAATAGCTGGACCTGATGGTGGTACAGAGTCAAAACCTGTAGGAACTGTATATATAGGCATATTGACAATTCAAGATATAATTGTCAAAAAGTACCTGTTTAACGGGGATAGAGAGGCTATCCAGAGGCTAGCCACAGACACTGCAATCAGCCTTTTAGAAAAAAATTTAATAAAATTCTAAAATACCCTTGACAAAGCAAAAGTTATAAGCTATAATTCTGCCCACTTAAGCCGAATAGCGGTTTAGTTTTGTGACCTGTTAGCTCAGTTGGTAGAGCAATTCCCTTTTAAGGAATGGGCCCTAGGTTCGAATCCTAGACGGGTCACCACGAGACGAATAATTTATGACTGTTTGGACTAGATGACCCTTTCATCTAGTGGCCAAGGATACTGCGTTTTCAACGT
>DAOUPF010000451.1 GCA_030626265.1 Sulfurovum sp. | reverse complement strand
TTTCCTTTGGAAAGCTCCATATAATACAAGGAACTAAATGGCGAATATACCGCAGTCACATATAAGAAACTTCTCCATCATTGCCCATATAGATCATGGGAAGTCTACACTTGCTGATAGAATCATACAGGAGTGTGGAGCAGTATCTGATCGTCAGATGTCATCTCAGATAATGGATACTATGGATATCGAACAAGAGAGAGGAATCACTATCAAGGCACAAAGTGTACGATTGGAGTACATTAAAGATGGTGAAACGTATATCCTCAATCTCATAGACACACCAGGTCATGTGGATTTTTCATATGAAGTCAGCCGCTCTCTAGCCTCTAGTGATGGTGCACTACTCATAGTAGATGCTGCACCGGGTGTTGAGGCTCAGACTATAGCCAATGTCTACATCGCTATGGAGAATGACCTAGAGCTACTGCCAGTAGTCAACAAGATAGATTTACCAGCATCAGATCCAGATAGAGTATTGATGGAGTTAGAGGAAGCTATAGGTATTGATGCTACAGATCACAGCCTCGTATCTGCCAAGACTGGGGAAGGGATAAAAGAGTTGATAGACTCTATCGTAGATATTATTCCTGCACCTAAAGGTGATGCAGCCAAGCCTACCAAAGCCCTCATATATGATAGCTGGTTTGATAACTATCTGGGTGCATTGGCACTCGTTCGTGTATTTGATGGAAGTATCAAAAAAGGTCAAATGCTTCAAATTATGGGAAGTAAAAATGAGCATCAAGTCCTAAACCTTATGTATCCAAATCCAATAGCCCCTATTAAAACTGATACTATCAAAACTGGTGAGATAGGTATAGTAGTGATGGGACTTAAAGGTGTAGATTCACTTCAAGTAGGCGACACTGTCACAGATGCCAAAGAGCCTACTACAGATATCATAGATGGGTTTGAACCTGCCAAGCCATTTGTATTTGCAGGTATCTATCCTATCGAGACTGATAAATTTGAAGATCTTCGTGATGCACTCAATAAGCTAAAGCTTAATGATTCTTCTTTGAGCTTTGAGCCAGAGAGCTCTATGGCATTGGGTTCTGGATTTAGGACAGGATTTTTGGGTATGTTGCATATGGAGGTGGTAAAGGAGCGTCTAGAGCGAGAGTTCAATCTAGACCTCATAGCCACAGCTCCTACAGTTGTATATCGTATAGAGCAGACCAATGGTGAATCGTATGAGATACAAAACCCAAGTGAACTACCAGAGCCTCAAAAGATAGATACTATCTATGAGCCATATGTCAAAGCCACTATCCTAACTCCTCAAGAGTTTGTGGGTAATCTCATAAAGCTACTCAACAATAGACGTGGTATACAGATAAAGATGGACTACTT
>DAOUPF010000409.1 GCA_030626265.1 Sulfurovum sp. | reverse complement strand
CATTTGCTACTCCTTATAATGTTTGGCTGGCGTAGTCTATCGCGCCATCCTCTTTAATTCCTGATGTACTAGCCCCATTAGACCTGTTTAAATCTGTGGTCTCTTGTGGGGTAGCTCCACCTACTACCTTACCCTTATCTAGATAACTAGATACCTCACTCAAGTATTCCTCGAAGGTTACTTCACCTTTAGCTAGCTTATTGTTAATTCTAGGAGGTATGTCATTGTCTAGAGTATCCTCTGTAATACTAGTCTTGCGACCTACATTAAATGCCTCTAAATATGCTACTCTCCTAGCTAACTCGTGTTCAGCTCCTGCTTTAGTGCGTACACCACTAGTCACATCGTCAATAGCATCTTGAGCAGTTTGAGCGGCTTCAGCTTCTAACTTATTCACTCTAGCTCTCCATGCCTCTGGATTGGCGATATAAAGTTTATCTAGCTCAGCTTGATCTTCTGTAGTCAGTTCCAGTGGCTTCTTAGACTGTTCAGCTAGTTGCTCTCGCAGTGCCTCAGTTTCCGCCTCTGACTCTTTCAAACTCTGCTGGCTCTTGGTAAACCCTGAATGGTTGTCTCGATAACTCTTGGTTGCCGCTACAGCTGCTTTAAGCATTGGGTCCATGTCTTCTGGGTAGACATACTTCCCGTCTTCTCCAACTGTAACTTCCTTCACTGCCTTGTTAATAGTGGCTTGTACATCTGTAGCTGTTGAGGTCGCTGGTAGCGTAGTCTCTTCTGCTGTAGGTATCTGCCCTTCATAACCCATTAGGTCGGCTGGTTGGCTAGTAGACTTATTAGGTTCACTAGACTTATCTTGCTTGGTAGTATCGCTCATGCAATATCCTTTGTTGTGGCTGTCTCCGTTGTATTAACGAAGAGCGGTAAGTAGTGGTTAGCACTCTATACCTTGATATAGTATACCCTTTTTACCTTGAATTTAGGCTTATTGTGCTAGGATATGGACAAGATATTTCCTATATTAATGTAAGCACAATATCGTGATCTCAGACTGTATAGGTAACTAATTTAAAGGATATACATGGAGTACACTAAACTACCCAAAATCGAGAAGAAAAAACTAATTATGGCTGAAATGGCTATAGGAGCTAATGTTGACCTACTAGCTGAGAAATACGATGTAAACCCTATGACTATAGGTAGCTGGAGACGTAAGGCTAGACTAGAGCAGGAAGATATAGTAAGCACCACCAAGGTAGACCCTGTAGTATTAGATGCTATAGTACTTGAGATAAAAGATAAAGCGGCTAAGTCGGATTTGACTGATGAAGAGCTAACAAGGGTTGAGACTCAACTAGATGTAGCTATAACTGGGGTTAAAGGGCTTCAGGTACTAGAGGGTAAATTCCGTGATACCATGATAAGACTACTTAGGGTAGCTAATCACAAAATTGACGATGAAATGAAGCTTAGTGACTGGAGTCTAATGGTTACTAAACTAGGTGAACTACATAAGACGCTATTCAGCAGTGGAGACACCACTAATATTAATATGTTACAGCAGAATAACGGTGGGTCTAGTACTAAGGTAGAGAAGTTCAAAGCAGGGTATAGATCATGAGAAGTACAGAGCAGTCTACTAGTCTATCAGACAGATTAGACCCTATGGAGGCACTAGACAGACTAGAGCCAATAGAGAATACACGTGCACACGAGGTAAAGAAGCGGGATATATGGACT
>DAOUPF010000286.1 GCA_030626265.1 Sulfurovum sp. | reverse complement strand
GCAGGCTCACAGTGATGTACAACAACAGATAATATCAAGGCAGCAGTAAGCTACAAACACATAACAAGGAGACTAACAACAGCTATTGTTGGGGGTGGGTTTGGATTTGTTTACTGGAGTGGATTGGATTTGTTTACTGGAGTGTTGGTTGTGATGACTTAAAGGTGCCCACATTCCTGTGGATACGCAAGTGGTTGGTCACCTCTAAATCATCTGTGGTAAACTAACTCAATAGAGTGCACGGTGCCGGTCAAGATAGGATGCACTCTATTGAGTTAGTTTTAAATATCTTTATCTCTTTATTACCTATATTATACCCAGTCAATTCTTTAGTTTACCTTAATTATTAATCAAATTTAGTTATTGGGCTAATCAATAAAATTGATAGATAGTAGCAACAACACAGTGATGTACAACAGCATAACCAATAAGTATGTATACAAATACATAACACAACTACATAACAACAGCTCAGTTTAGCTAAATGAGATAGCCTAAAATCTAAGCCTACTACCTATATTCAACCCTTCAAATTTCTAAATCTTTAATCCTTGGTACCTAGCTTCCAATCCTAGGGATTTTATCCTTTCGGAGGATGGATTGGTCATTGAGGATATTTCAAGGGCTTAGATTGGATTCTAAGAGTTAGATATCTACTAAAGAATAGATTAAGCTTCATTGGGTATAATGAGGGTACAAAAGGATAGTTACTATGAGAGGTATGACAGCCAAAGAGAGAAGAGCAAATAGGACACCAGCAGCACACAGGAAAGCCCTTGTTAATGATGCTTATCTCCAAAGGGCACAGAAAGCAAAGCTATTCACTACCAATGAGGCTACAGTAATTAGAAGATGTAGAGCTGCTTTATCAGAGGATATACTTGAGCGTATAGAGCAGCTAGATATAGACATAGACTACAACAACATATTTAATAAAAAGGATAATGAATGAGTAACGAATTTCTAGCAGCAGGTACAGGAGCAGTACCAGAAACAATAGCAACACCATTTAACAAGACAAGAGATTTTATTGATGAAAACGCAGTTGAAGAAGCTGTAAAAGCACACGCTGCAGCAGGTAATTACACTCAGCC
The DNA here is from genome assembly GCA_030626265.1 of Sulfurovum sp. Taxonomy (GTDB): domain Bacteria; phylum Campylobacterota; class Campylobacteria; order Campylobacterales; family Sulfurovaceae; genus JAAXPZ01. The sequence goes on along the minus strand of DAOUPF010000286.1, from coordinate 1,719 downwards.
ACTAAGTAATCAAGAGTTTAAAGAAGCTATTGGTGATTTAACCAATAAAGCAGAGCATATAGTTAGTAGAGATACAGAGTGTACCAACAGTAAAGCTGCACTATCCACTCTATTAAACTATGCTGAGGATGGTGTTGAGTCTGCAGATACTAGGTTGTCTGCTAATGATAATCAATCTGTACCTTTAGAGCTTGAAGATATGTTAGAGCATGCATCAGTATTACTCTCAGCTGCTAGTGAAACAGATAGAGCAACAGCACAGTCTCTTCATGATTCACTCCAAAAAGCTATTAATTCAGGAGAAGCACCAAGTAATCTGGATGACTTAGGCTTTATAGGTGTTGTACTGTAGTTATATAGAGCTATCACTGATGGTTCTATTATGATTATAAAGGAGATAAGATGAGTGGTTTTTTAGCGGCTGGTATTGGTAGTGGTCTTGAGAAAGGTGTTGACAAGGTTGATGCTTATGACAAAGAGCAACACAGAAGACATACCATAGCACAACAAATGAGTATGCAGGAGAGACAGCAAGACTATAGAGAGACAACTGGTAATCACACTATGAATATGCAGTCTCAACAGAACACCAGAGCTAATCAAAGTATTGAACAACAGCTAGCTATGGGTGGTCAACAGCTTGAGATGCTAACAAGAGAGAATAGCATGTTGAAAGAGTCTCAAAAAGTAGCTAAGTCACAGCAAGACTATCAGACATATACCAACAACCTAGAACATATGGTGTTCTCTAAAGGTTCTTATATGGATAAGTTGTCCAAAGTTGAGTCAGGTGGTAACTATAAGGCTGAGAACAAGTCAGGTGCTACTGGTAGATATCAGTTTATGGAGTCTACAGCTAAACCATATCTAGATAAGATCAACGCTAGTTGGGATGACTTCAAATCTAATCCAGCTGTACAAGATAAAGTTATGGCTGCATGGACCAATGATAACAGCAAACAGCTACAGAAGAGAGGTCATGAAGCTAATCAGCTTAATCTATGGGTTGCTCACAATCAAGGTATGGGTGGTGCTGATGCCATTCTAGGTAACGCACCTATGACAGATGCTATCAGAAGAAACATAGCAGCTAACATACCTGAGGGCATGGAGCCAACCAAAGAAAACTATCTAGCACACTGGGGCAAAACCTATGGTTATGGTTCAGCTGAGTTACCAACTACAGATACTTCATTCAGAATGGAGGATATGATAGGTTATCAAGATGATGGTATGTCTCAGTACAATTATGATGTACCTACAGAGCCTCAGTTTGAATCTGAACTAGGTATAGACCTGCCTGACTATATAGAGGATGACAGAGCATCACAAGTAGCTGCCCTTTATAATGGTATGATTAAGCAGAATCCTCATTTAGCAGTGGTAGCAGGTTCAGCAATAGCACCTATTAATACTGGTGATAAGCAACAAAGAGATGCTCTTATTGGTGAGATGACTAAGCTAGGTTTGGATCAAGAAGCATTCTATGCTATGCCTCCACAACAACAGAACCAAGTGCTAACTAATATATCCAGAACAGGGGCATTAATGTGGGGTACTAGCTCACTTAATAGAGGTATGCCACCATCCATAGTTGATATGAAAGACAGCCTTGTTACAAAAGGTAAACTGGCAACAATGCCAGACACAGCTAACTATTTTGATCATAAGTTAGCACAGTATTCTAAGACTATTCAGGCTATTAATGGTCAGTATGGT
>DAOUPF010000200.1 GCA_030626265.1 Sulfurovum sp. | reverse complement strand
TCAAGCAAGTAGGTAACTACTCTGAGATGTTTGAAGCAAATGTTGGTGTAAATACTCCACTCAAAATTGGTAGAGGTGTAAATGCACTTTGGTCAAAAGGTGGAATTATGTATTCACCTCCATTTAGATAGGCAACTATCTGTTTTCGTAGGCTTTTTGCCTACGATATATTTGGTTTAGATAGAAATAAGGATTTTTACTATTTCACAATAAACCTTTATTTCTATATAAACCTACCCACTTCAAAATTAACCAAAAGGTTGCCATTTGTTAGCATTATTAAGAAATGAGAAAGTCAGGGGTATACTATACCAGCTGATTACTATCGTAGGGTTTGTAGCTCTGATAATGTATGTTGCACAGAACACAGCACACAATATCGAATCAAGAGGTATCAAATCGGGTCTAGACTTCCTAAACACTACTGCGGGTTTTGACATCACAGAAACTCCTATTGCATTTTCTCCTATGAGTACACACTGGGATGTATTTAAGGTTGGATTATCCAACACTCTCATCATATCATTTGTTGGTATCATTCTCACATCAATTCTAGGTCTTATCATAGGAATTGCCAGACTATCTTCCAACTGGCTTATTAGTCGTATGGCTGCTGGATATATAGAGATATTTAGAAACCTCCCCATACTACTACAAATCCTATTTTGGTACAATATCGTCCTTGCAGCACTACCCTCCGCACGAAATAGCCTAAACTTTTTTGACCATATATTTCTCAACAAAAAAGGTCTATTTGTACCAAATCCAGTATTTGAAGATGGCTCATGGCTCATGGGTGCGGCACTTATATTGGCATTTATACTAGGCTACTTTATAAATAAGTGGGCAGCCAAGAGACATGATGAAACGGGACAAGAGTTCCCAGTTATTTTAGTAGGCTTAGCATTAGTTATACTTTTACCTCTGCTTGCATACTTCATATCTGGAAGTCCTATGCATTTTGATTATCCAGAGGCTAGCAGATTTGGATTTAAGGGTGGCAAAACATTTACCCCAGAGTTCCTAGCCCTTCTGTTTGCACTGACTATATATACAGCTACATTTATAGCTGAAGCGATACGAAGTGGTATAGAAGCAGTAGCAAAAGGACAAAAAGAGGCAGCGACTTCACTAGGTCTAACCCCATCACAATCACTCAAACTAGTTGTCCTTCCTCAGGCTGTTCGTATCTCGATACCTCCTATCATCAACCAGTATCTAAACTTAGCCAAAAACTCCTCTCTAGCAGCAGCTGTTGGCTATCCTGAGCTTGTCACTGTATTTGCAGGAACAAGTCTCAATATCACAGGGCAGGCTCTAGAGATTATCGGTATCACGATGCTGACATATCTCATCATAAGTCTTTTGGTATCAGCAATACTAAACTGGTTTAACAAAAAAATGAAGATAAAGGAAAGATAATGGCTGTATATCAATTAAAAACGGCCAAAGAGCCACCATCATTAGAGAGAGGAGCTATAGCATGGGTACGACACCATCTACTCTCAAGTACATTCAATATACTTTTTACGGCACTTTCTATTTATATCTTATATATAATTGTGCCTCCTCTTCTCAACTGGTTTATTCTAGATGCTGATTTTGTAGGAAGCAAGAAAGCTGACTGTGGAGGAGATGGAGCCTGTTGGGTATTTATCCGTGAAAAGCTCAAGATGTTTATCTATGGTTTCTATCCAGAGTCTGAAGTATGGAGAGCCAACCTCACTATGGCATTGGCTGCTATCACTATAGCCTTGGCTGTGATAGAGAGAACACCAAAGAAAGTCAAAATAGCCTCTATCCTTATACTGCCTATAGTAACTATCATATTGCTAAGCGGTGGGTACTTTGGACTACCTCATGTTGAGACAAGTGCTTGGGGTGGATTACTACTGACTCTTGTTATTGCTGCAGTTGGTATTGTCCTCTCTTTTCCTATTGGTGTACTATTTGCGCTTGGGCGACAATCCAAGCTACCTATCATAAAAACTTTGAGTGTATTTTACATAGAGTTGATTCGTGGTGTTCCACTCATTACTGTACTATTCATGGCGTCTGTTGTACTACCTCTATTTTTCCCAGAGGGTATGGACTTTGACAAACTTGTACGTGCATTGATAGGTATCACATTATTTCAAGCTGCATATGTAGCAGAAAATATTCGTGGTGGACTTCAAGCTATTCACTCTGGACAGTATGAAGCAGCAGATTCACTTGGACTTGGTTACTGGTCGAAGATGAGACTAGTCATCTTACCACAAGCTATCAAGGTAGCTATTCCAAATCTAGTTGGTTCATTTATCAGTCTATTTAAAGATACATCATTAGTCATGATTATCGGGCTATTTGATATACTATCTATGGTAAAACTGACTGCAAATGACCGTGATTGGCTAGGCATGAGTACAGAAGGATTTGTCTTTGTAGCAATCATATACTGGGTATTCAACTATGCTATGTCAAAATACTCTAAAAATCTTGAGAAAAAATTAAATACGGATAACAGGGATTAATAATGGAAAACAAAAAAATAATAGAATCATCAAGCGAACTAAGAGACTTGTCACAAAATATGATAGAGGTTGATAATCTAAATAAATGGTATGGAGATTTTCATGTCCTAAAAGATATCAATATCAATGTAGGTAAAGGTGAGATAGTCGTAGTAGCAGGGCCTTCAGGCTCAGGTAAATCAACCCTCATTCGTTGTATCAACCGTCTAGAAGAGTATCAAGAGGGACACATCAAAGTAAAAGGTGTAGAGGTCAATGCTGATGTAAAAAACCTCAGAGAGATTAGATCTAATGTCGCTATGGTGTTTCAGCACTTCAATCTGTTCCCACACTTGAGTATCTTGGAAAACCTCACACTAGCTCCTATCTGGGTATATAACAAGCCTAAAAAAGAGGCTATAGATACTGCTATGCATTACCTAGAGCGTGTAAATATCGCAGAACAAGCAGACAAGTACCCTAACCAACTCTCAGGTGGTCAGCAACAGCGTGTTGCCATCGCTAGAGCTCTATGTAAGAGTCCAGATATCATGCTATTTGACGAGCCTACATCAGCATTAGACCCTGAGATGATCGGTGAAGTTCTTGATGTTATGATAGGTCTTGCAAAAGATGGTAAAACTATGGTCTGTGTAACTCATGAGATGGGCTTTGCACGAAAAGTTGCAGATAGAGTTATATTTATGGATGAGGGTCAGATAGTCGAAGAGAATGATCCTGAAACATTCTTTAACAACCCAGAGAGTGATAGACTCAAGCTCTTCCTAGAGCAGATTCTAGCTCACTAATAACTGTCTCTATACTATGATACTCGAGACTGCAGAATATCTCGGTATCATAGCTTTCTCCGCCAGTGGTTTCTACATAGGCAAACGAAACAATCTTGATATACTAGGTATCTATATAGTATCTTTTCTTACTGCCCTTGGTGGTGGAGTGATGAGAGATATAATTATTGACAGACCCCCTATATCATTTACTCAAACATCTCCTGTTTTATTGGTAGTTATCATCACCACCCTACTTCTATTTATCAGACACAAATACAATCATGATATAGATTCCAAACCACTATTTGTATTTATAGATGCTATAGGTATGTCATCATTTGCCATAGCTGGAGCTATGCTAGCCATAGAAAACGGTTACAATCTACAAGGAGTTTCTATTATCGCCTTTGTTACGGCAATTGGCGGAGGTA
>DAOUPF010000182.1 GCA_030626265.1 Sulfurovum sp. | reverse complement strand
TTATAAAGCTTAGTACGCTCTGCTATATCTGTAACAGTTTTTGCTTTTGCTACAAGAGCTGAGAACTCTTTGTTCTTCCAAGCTGCTCTGTTTGATACAGGGATAGTAGCAGCATGTTCACTGAGAAGTACATCTAGGAAGTTATCCGGATCACCATTGTCACCAGTCCAACCTAGTAGACATGCATCATGCTCTAGTTTTCTACCTTTATCTAGATATGTACCCCAGTCATAAGATACTATCTTAGTCTTCACACCTACTTTTGCAAGATCTGCTTGCATAGCTTCTGCTACTTTTCTAGCATTTGGCATATAAGGACGAACAACAGGCATAGCCCATAGGTCAAACTCTAAGTTCTCATAACCAGCCTCTTTTAGTAGTTCTTTTGCCTTTGCAGGGTCATACATATACTTAGTGATATCTGGATTATAACTCCACATTGTAGGAGGGATTGGAGCATAAGCAGGAGAACCAAAACCAGCATATATAGCTTTTACAATTGCCTCTTTGTTGATAGCATGATTGATAGCTCGTCTTACTCTAACATCTTTGAAAGCTTCTACTTTCTCAGTATTCATCGCAAGGTAACCGACATTTAGACCCTCTTGCTGTATGAGCTTGATGTTTGGATCTGCATCTAGTTTTGCTATCTCTTCAGGATTTGGAAAATCCATGACATGGATAGAACCTACTTTTAGTTCAGCCGCTCTCACTGAAGAGTTAGTGATAACTTTTAGGATAAGCTTATCTATATAAGGCTTACCATCCCAGTAGTTCTCATTGGCAGTAAAGATCATCTTGTCATCTTTTACCCACTTTTTGAGAACAAATGGTCCAGTACCTACAGGAAATCTAGATAGTTTATCTGCTTTTCCATCCTTTAGTAGGTCATCAGCATATACACTAGATAGGATTGATGCAAAGTCCATTGCCATATTTGAGAGGAACGGTGCTTCTCTCTGATTTAGAGTGATTTTGATTGTATAAGTATCTACTTTTTCGATACTTTTTACAATCTTACTCATATTCATAGCACCCCAGTACTTGTATGAGCCACCAATTTTGTGATAAGGATGGGTATCTAGAAACTGTCTATTTAAAGAAAACAGTACATCATCTGCTGTAAATGGATTTCTCTTAGTATAATCTTTTGTCGGATGGAAAAATACATCTTTTCTCAAATTGAAAACATAAGTCAATCCATCTTCTGATACTTCCCATGAAGTTGCAAGTGCAGGTTCCATAGTAGTAGTACCTACTTTAAACTGTACAAGCGTATCATATACCTGTTTAGTACCATAAAAACTTTCACCATCAGTTACATGTGCAGGGTCTAGTGCAACTGAATCTCCACTTCTACCAAATACTAGTGTTCCACCAGATTTTGGTGCAGCATACATTACTGTTGTTATAAACAACAGAGCCATAATGAGTAATTTTCTCATCATTAATACCTCCTAATTATTTTTGTAACCCTTGTACTTTACCATAATATCACTATAATTACGATATAAGTGTAAAATAATTTTATTGTTATTATAGTAATGATAAAGAAAGGGTATAATGATTATAAGAGAGATATCTATAGGAAGTCTACAAATACCCCTAATCAAACCATTCAAAACTGCATTGAGAACCGTATATACTCTAGATGTAATTTTAGTAAAGATTACTACTGATAATGGAATTATAGGTTATGGAGAGACTGCACCTACTGTTGCTATCACAGGAGAGTCCAAGGAGTCTATAATTAAAGCTATAAACTATATCAAGCCTCTCTTGATAGACAAAAGTATTGCAGATTTTGATACTATACTGGATACTCTTCATAGCTGCATTGTGCAAAATTTCTCTGCAAAATCAGCTATAGAGATAGCCCTGTATGATATAGCTGCTCAAAATGCAAAACTACCTCTATATAAATATCTAGGGGGAGATAAGACATATTTCCAAACAGGTATAACCATTAGCTTGAATGATACAGATACTATGGTCAAAGATTCACTAGAAGCCATACAAGATGGATTTGGGTCACTGAAGATAAAACTGGGATTTGACTATAGAGAGGATATAGATAGAGTCTCCCAAATATATAGTGCCGTGGGTAATAATATATCTCTAAAACTAGATGCCAATCAAGGCTGGAGCCCAGAGGAGTCTGTGAAGTTTTTAAATGCCATAGAAAAAATATCCATACCTATATCCTTTATAGAGCAACCTGTTGATAGATATGATATAGAGGGGCTAAAGTACATCAAGCAGAGAACTAGTATCCCTATACTAGCTGATGAGAGTATATTTTCTCCAAATGATGCTAGAAAGCTACTAGAAGAAGAGGCCGTTGACCTTATAAATATAAAACTAGACAAGTGTGGAGGCATATCAAAAGCATTGGAGATAGCAGATATCTGCAAAGATTATGATGTAGAGTGTATGGTAGGATGTATGCTAGAGGGTGCTATCAGTGTAGGAGCCGCTACTCATGTAGCCTCTGCTAGAAGTGACACTATCACTATGTATGACTTAGATGCACCTATGCTTTGTAGCTCTGCACCTGTAATAGGAGGAGCTAGGTTTGATGCCCCTAGGATAACATTATCTGAAAATCATGGTTTAGGTATCAAAGATATCACAGGTATTATTTGGATTTAGCCACTTTTCTCTTATTTGATTTGAAGGTATTGCTTTTCCATAATAAAATCCTTGTATCATAGAACAACCATTAGAGAGTAGAAATTCCTTTTGAGAAATAGTCTCTACACCTTCAGCTATAATATCTAGATTTAACACCTCTGCAAGTGCGACAATGGCTTTTACAATAGCCGCATCCTCTTTTTCTTTTGGTAAATTATCTACAAATGATTTATCAATTTTTAGTTTATTCACTGGTAATCTCTTTAGATATGCCAACGAAGAGTATCCTGTACCAAAATCATCAATTGCAATTGATATATCCATCATTGATATCTTTTCTAACTTTGCAATAGATCTTTCTGAATCTTTCATCATCTGATTCTCAGAAATCTCTAGCTCTAGCCATTTTGGATTAAATCCAGTATCAATTATAACATCTTGTATAAACTCTATAAAATCATTACTTCTTAGCTGTCTTATAGATAGATTTAGTGCTAATGTACCAGGCTCTAAGCCATCTTTATACCATTGAGATAATTGCTTCATCGCTGTACGCATAACCCATCTATCCATATCAACAATCAACCCTGTATCTTTTGCTAAGTCTATAAACTTTTCAGGAAATATCAATCCCTTATCAGGATGATTCCAACGCACTAATGCTTCCATACCTATGAGCTTTCCAGAACTAGCATCAACTTGTGGTTGGTAGTATACTACCAACTCTTCTCTACTTATAGCCTCTCTTAGATTTGCTTCCATAATCACTCTATTAAGTGCTAAATCAGTCATCTCAGATGAATAGAACTGAAAGTTATTTCTTCCCTCTTCTTTAGCTTTATACATAGCGGTATCAGCATACTTGATGAGATTGTCTGCCTTTGTATCATCTTTTGGATAAAGGCTTATACCAATACTACAAGAGAGATATAAAGTATGCCCTTCAACATGCAGAGGTTCATTAAATGCATTTAGAATTTTAATAGCCAATGTAGAGGCCTTTTCTGCTTTTTCCAAATATTCCATTATAATAGTAAATTCATCACCACCCAAACGAGCGAGTGTGTCTTCTGCTCGTATATTCTCTCTTAACCTTTTTGCTACTTCTATGAGTACCTTATCTCCAGTCTGATGTCCTAGAGAATCATTTACCTGTTTAAAATAATCAAGATCTATAAAAAACAGTGCCAGCTTTTTTTTACGACGTTTTGCTATCTGTATGCCGTGTTCTAGCCTATCATTAAAAAGTATTCTATTTGGCAAATTTGTCAATGCATCATGG
>DAOUPF010000448.1 GCA_030626265.1 Sulfurovum sp. | reverse complement strand
ACTCCTAGTGATTCACTACCGTATAGTAGAGATAAACTCTTAGCTCTCTTAGCTACATATAGTGCTGCTTCCTCTAGAGTAACTTCCTCAAGTACACCGTCTTTTCTTATCATTGGGCTAGTAATTCTCTTCACATCGTTGAATGAATCATATCCAAATCTACCATTAATACAAAGAAGACCATTGTCTACTGCACTATCCTTATCAGGTCTAGCACGAAGTAGTAATTCTCCCTTTGTATCTACCTTCATATTACATCCTACACTACAACCAGAACAAACTGTCTTAGTTTCTACTGGGTTCAGAGGTACAGCCTTCTCAATATTTAATCGCTCACCCAATGCTCCAGTAGGGCAAACAGAGATACACTGACCACAAGCTATACAATCAGACTCCTGTAGGCAAGTATCCAGCCCAGACTTAACAACAGTATCAAAACCTCTATCGATAAGACCTAGTGCTCCAACACCCATAACTTCGTCACATACTCTAACACATAAGCCACAAAGTATGCATTTATCAACATTTCTATGGATGAATGGATGGTTGTCATCTGCTCTACGGTTGTGTGCCTCACCAGCTAATCGATCTGGCTCTACTTCGTATTCATTAGCTAATGATAGAAGCTGACACTCGAAGTAGTCATGACATCCACACTCAAGACATCTCATTGCATCTTCCTTAGCTGCCTCTTCACTATATCCCTCAATAACCTCTTCAAAGTTATGTCTTCTTATCTCTGGCTTAACATGAGGCATCTTAGGTCTATATTTTTTCTCAAGATCTTTAAACTCATCTGCTGATACATTTTCTCTTTCAACAAAGTAAGGCTTCTTATAGCTTAGCTTTTCACCCTCTAGGTATCTACAAATCATAGCAGCTGCATTCTTTGCATCTCCAATAGCTTGGATAGCTATTCCTGCACCTTGGTTTGTAGCATCTCCACCAGCGAAAACTCCATCTAGGTTAGTTGTAAACGTTCCTAAATCCGATGCTATATTTCCTCTATTTGTCTTGTCTACTTCTTCAAATCCTGCTGCATTTATTTTCTGACCTATAGAAACTATTACAGAATCAACTTCTATAATCTCTTCTTCTCCCTCTATAGGAATAGGTCTCTTTCTTCCACTAGCATCAGCAGGTCCTTGCTTCATCTTTTGTAGTCTTATCTTATTAACCTTTCCGTCCTTACCTATAATCTCCATAGGACTTACAAGATATTTGAAGATAACACCCTCTTCTCTACCCTCAACTATCTCACTGTAGTCTGCAGGCATCTCTTCTTCTGTTCTTCTATATAAAAGGTAAACCTCTTTTGCGCCAAGTCTGATAGCAGTTCTACATGCGTCCATCGCTGTATTACCACCACCTACTACTGCTATTCTATCACCTGTTCTTATAGGCTCATTAACCGCGAACTTT
>DAOUPF010000110.1 GCA_030626265.1 Sulfurovum sp. | reverse complement strand
ATACTTGGCTTTCTGTTTTTTGGTATTATGCTGGGATATTGGACTATAAAGTCTGCTATAAATATGCCTGTAAATGAGTCAAATGAGTACCAGATGGAGTACCAAATGGCAGATATGAATATCAATGATATCATAGAGGCAAAAGAGAGATTTGATAGTAAATACTCTGTCACTCCTCTAGATTTCAAAAAGTCTTCATTTAAGCCTAATGAATTTCTCAAGAGAAAACATGGTGATATCATTGAGTTGACAAAGAGCAGTAAGCTAAAGTATGAGATCAAAACAGTCTCAGGTGATGTAGTCAATGATGCAAAATTTACTTTTCTTTTGACTAGACCACATACTAGAGATGATGATCAAAAGTTTGAACTCACTCAAGGGGCAAATGGAATATATGCTATCCCAGAGATTATCTTAGAAAATGCAGGACGATATATATTGCGTCTGCGTATTCAAAAAGGTGATGATGTCAGCTTTGTAGAACATGAGGCTTATCTACAGCCATAACTTTTGTTATATATAATAGACAAGGCATAACATTATGCCTTGTTTCTACTCTCTATCCATAAGCCCAAATATTCCATCTCTAGGCAACTCTTCATCTAGATTTACTCTGCTTGCATCAAATCCAAGCTCTTTTAATCTCTCCAAAATTGGTGGGTGAGTGTAGTAAAAAAATATCACTAGAGGGTGTGATTTTGGGAATGCCTTGTTCTCTGTGACTAACTTCAGAAGAGCCGATACTAGATTCTCTTTGCCTCCCATTTGTGAGCCAAACTCATCTGCTGCGTATTCATTGTGTCTACTTACAAAGCTCATAAATGGGGTAAATACAAAGCTAAGTAGTGGAAGGAGCAGCATGAGCATGGCTATCTTGATACCTGCATTTGGTGGCGTACCTATGGCTGTGAAAAGCTCATCAGGTAGATGACCAAAGAGGAAGAAACCTGTAAATAGTAGTAGACCCATTAGAGCGATGTTTTTCCAGATATCACCATGCTTGAAGTGCCCTAGCTCGTGCCCTAGTACTGCTAGTAGTTCATTGTCAGTTAGCTTCTCTATAAGTGTATCAAATAGCACTACTCGTTTGGTCTTGCCAAGCCCACCAAAGTAAGCATTGAGTCTACTGTCTCTCTTGCTCGCATCCATGACAAATATACCATCACTCTTTAATCCAACTTTGCTCATCATATCCTCTATAGCAGTTCGCAACGCTCCCTCATCTAGAGGAGTAAATTTGTTAAATAGTGGAGCGATGATGGTAGGATATATGATATTGATCAGCAGTGACACTCCAAATAGCAGTATAAACCCCCAAAGCCACCAACTGTCGTAACTAATGATTATCCACGCCAATAGACCCAAAAGAGCCCCACCAAGGACAATAAACATAGCCATAGATTTGATAGTATCTATGATATACATCTTAGGAGTCATTTTGTTGAAGCCAAATGACTCATCTATCTTGAACTTGCTATATATCTCAAATGGTAACATCACGATGAAGTTTACTCCAAAAAAGGCAAATAGAAAAAGCACAGCATTAACAACACTATCCTCAATCCCTACAAGTCCTTGTATCCAAGCAAATCCATATGTCACCCAAAAGATAAAGAGAAGCACATCTACCACTGTCTCCACCAATGATACTCTCTCTTTGGCTATAGCATAGTTACCAGCCACTAGATATCTACCAGCCCCCATAAGTACTGGGTCACCTTTTTTCTCATGAGCTATATACCCTATCTGCATCACTGAGATATAGAGCTTGATAGCTACATAGATTGTATATATGATTATAATATTGTCTAACATTTTGAACCTTATTTATAATATTTATGTGAATATATCTAAATGAGCTTAAGTTTTTGGTAAAATTGCACAAACAATTTTTCAAGGAAATACTTTGGCATACATCGATCTCTTTAATATCTCTAAAAATTATGATGTCAAACAGATATTTACAAACATGGGGTTTCACTTGGCTGAGGGTGAGAGGGTGGCTATAGTAGGGCAAAATGGTTGCGGGAAGTCTACTCTGATGAAGATTGCTCTTGGCACAGAAGAGCCTGATGATGGTAAGCGAATCATAGATCGCTCTATACAGATAGAGATGTTAGACCAACAGCCTCACTTTGAACCACACCTGACTACCAAAGAAGCTATAGAAAACGAACTTACAGAGCTATCAGAAGCAAAAACTAGATATGAGGAGCTAAGCCTCCAGATAGCTGATGATTATGACAACAAATCACTGCTAAATGAACATGAAAAAATAAGTGCTTTTCTGGACCACCACAATGCTTGGGATTTGACATCCAAGATAGAGAGAGTTATGCAGGAGTTTAGACTCAAGGAGTATGAAGACAGGCTAGTCTCTTCTCTATCTGGTGGAGAACAGCGTCGCGTCGCTCTAGCCTCTCTCATACTCAAGAAACCTGATGTACTGATGCTAGATGAGCCTACCAACCACCTAGATGTATATATGGTAGAGTTCTTAGAAGAGATACTGCTCAAAGAGAAGTTTACACTGCTCTTTATCTCTCATGATAGATACTTCATAGACCGTATAGCCACACGCATAGTAGAGGTAGAAAACCAGTCTTTGGTATCATACAAAGGTGGATATGAGAGCTTTTTAGTTCAAAAAGAACATAGACTCCAAGCTATGCAAAAACAGCACCAGAATCTCATTCGATTTTTACGCAAAGAGGAGGACTGGCTGTCTCGGGGAGTAAAAGCTAGACAGACACGAAATCAAGGACGCAAAAGACGAGTCTATGACCTCCGTGAACAGGCAAAGGACAACCCAACTCTCATACGCAAGATGCAAGTAGAACTAGAGCGAGAAAAGATGAGCTTCAAAGGTGAAAAAGGTTTATCCAAAAAGAAGATGCTTTTTGAGATAAACGACCTAAGCTTCTCTATAGCAAATAAGCTACTCATCGATAACTTTACTACCAGAATACTACAAAAAGACAAGATAGCCATAGTAGGGCACAACGGCAGTGGCAAATCAACACTACTCAAACTTCTCCTTGGTAGGCTCAAGCCAGATAATGGAGTCATCAAACGAGGTGAGCTAAATATAGGGTACTTTGACCAGCATAGAGAGATGCTAGATGATAACCATACCATTATAGAGACTTTCTGTCCAAATGCAGGAGATAGAGTGGAGGTAGATGGTAACAACATGCATGTATATGGCTATCTGAAAAACTTCCTATTTCCCAAAGAGTATCTAGATAAAAAGATAGGACAACTAAGTGGAGGAGAGAGAAATCGAGTCGCCCTTGCACTGCTCTTTACCAAAAATATAAACTGTATGATACTAGATGAGCCAACCAATGACCTAGATATCCATACTATCAATATATTAGAAGAGAAACTACAGAGCTTTCAGGGTGCTGTGATATTTGTCAGTCATGATAGATACTTTGTAGACAAGATAGCCCAGAAGCTACTAGTGTTTAAAGGCGATGGAGTACTAGAAGAGTCATACCAGTCATACTCAGACTACCTAGCTATAGAGAAAGATATCAACGAGCTATATGGCATAGAAAAAGAGCTACAAGAGGGGTATGAAAAACAAGAGCGAGTCAAAGATAAGAAACCTAAAAAACTTAGCTACAAAGACCAACGAGACTTAGAGATACTACCAGAGAAGATTGAAGAGCTAGAGGAGCAGATAGCTACACTCAGTAAATGTCTATATGATCCAAAATGCTATGAGACAGAAGGGTTAGTAAAACTCAGCCAAGACCTTGCAAAAATGGAAGAAGAGTATGAGCAGATGAGTGAGAGATATCTAGAAGTCCTTGAGCTAGAAGATGAGATAAATAGCTGACAACTATTAAAAGAAAGGCCGATATTTTAGGCTATACAATAGTGTCAGGTATCAAATTTCAAATAATTTTTTTATTTAATATTTAAAATTCTCCTATTTTTGGGCATCTTGCAAAATGACCATTTCCAATATCACTTAAGATAGGATGTTCAGCCTCACATGACTCATCTTTGTACTGACATCTATTTGCAAAGAAACAGCCTTTTGGCAAGTCTATAGGACTCTGTATCTCTCCTGTTTTTAGTACACTATCAGTCATCAGTGGTGTATGAATATCTGGTACGGTAGAGAATAGCATCTTGGTATATGGATGACTAGGTGATTTAAATAGTTCAGTTTTGGAGGCATACTCTACTATCTCTCCTAGATACATCACTGCAACATAGTCACTCAAATGTTTGACCACACTTATATCATGTGTGATAAAAAGCATAGTAGAGTGGTACTTCTCTTTCAAATCCATCATGAGATTGATTATCTGTGCCTGTATGGAGACATCAAGGGCAGAGATGGGTTCATCTGCCAATATAAGCTCAGGCTTTAGTATCATGGCTCTAGCGATAGCTATCCTCTGTCGTTGACCTCCTGAGAATTGATGAGGGAATCTCTCTAGATAAGTATAGTCTATACCTACATCATCACAAATTTGGAGTATTGTCTCTAGTCTCTCTGTCTTTGTCTGTTTAGTATGTATCTTCAGAGGTTGTTCCAGTATAGTCTTTATCTTTTTTCTAGGATTGAGAGATGAGTATGGATCTTGAAATATCATCTGTATATCTTTTTGTAAGAGACCTCTCTCCCCTGGATTGATTTGTGCTATATCTTTATCTTGAAAGATAACAGATCCATTAGTCGCTTGATATAGCCCTAATATTACTTTTCCTACAGTGGTCTTACCACAGCCACTCTCTCCCACTAGGGATAGAGTTTTGCCCTTGAATATATCAAAGCTAACTTTGTTCAATGCGTGCAAATCCTTTTTTTCAAAAGTACCCACTTTTACATTGAAAATCTTCTCAACATCTTTAACTTCTAGTAGTTTTACTTCACTTTGTGACAAAATACTATCCTTCCATCTATCTCTTTTTTATCTGGGTATATATCACACTCTGCATCTGCAAATTCACATCTATTCTTAAAGTAACAGCCTTCTGGAAGGTTCAGTAGTGATGGCATAATACCAGGTATCTGATACAGTCTATCTTGATCATCATTCATCTTTGGTAGGCATTTGATAAGACCTTTTGTATATGGGTGCTGAGGGTTAAATATGATATCCTCTTTTTTACCATACTCCACAATCCTACCAGCATACATCACTGCAATCTTATCACACAGTTGTGATACTACAGCGATATCATGAGTGATTAGTATCAATGATGAGTCAAAATCTTTACTCAATTTTTTCATCAGATATAAAATTTGGGCTTGTATAGTCACATCTAGAGCAGTTGTTGGCTCATCTGCAATCAGAAGTTTAGGATTATTTAACAGAGCCATAGAGATAACTACCCTCTGTTTCATTCCACCAGAAAGTTGGTGAGGATAACTCTTCATCCTCTTCTCTGCGGCTGGTAGTCCTACAAGTTTTAGTATATCTACGCTGGCTTTAAAGGCATCTTTTCTTGTAGCTTTACTGTTATGATATAGTATCACGTCCATTAGCTGTTCACCTATGCTGATGACTGGATTTAGTGAAGTTTGAGGATCTTGGAAAATCATAGCTATCTCATTGCCTCTTATTTTCTCAAGCTCCT
>DAOUPF010000251.1 GCA_030626265.1 Sulfurovum sp. | reverse complement strand
GAGCGTATAGTCATGGAGGTGGGATTTGATGGGCAGATTCCACCATCTCATCAGCTCTACTTCCGTGGTAGCATACTATATATAGACAAGCTAGATCACTGGGAAGCACTACCTAAATATATAAAGAGAAATACAAAACGACAAACCTTTGAGCAGATAGATAAGTCTAGCATCTATAGAGTCACTCTCTACCCCACAGAGAAAAATTGGCTCTACTCTTTGGACATTCCTTTAGAGGCTCCTCATATAGATAACCAAAAGATAGAACTTGACAACGACTTCATACTTACCACACAAAAGCCACTCACAGAACCTCTGCACTATGAGGTAAATTCTGCTATAGAGTATACTATCTCAGGAGATATCGATCCAGCAGTTAAGCGTTTTTCACTACAGGTCAACACCGATAAGAACCCAGAGAGCTGGAAGATAGCCAAGAGGCTAAATAAAAACATCAACAACCCAAAGCTCAGAATCGATGCTCTAGTACAATTTTTTCGTGATAGCAACCTCACCTATACCCTACAACCCAAAGCACTGGACTTGAACAACTCTACAGATAGCTTCCTATTTGATACTAAGCTTGGGTATTGTGTACATTTTGCCTCATCTTTTGTTACTATGGCACGGATGATAGGTATACCAGCACGTATAGTCACAGGATATAAAGCAGATCCGAGTAACGGTATCAAAAACTACCTATCTGTCAAAGAGCTAGATGCACATGCATGGGCAGAGCTACTACTAGATGGTAGATGGGTTCGCTATGAGACCACTGCATGGGTAGCTAGTATAGAGTCTGAGTCTAGTGATCTTCTCAGCCAAAGTCATGGAGGAACTCTAAGTGAGATAAATCTCTACCTTATGTATCTCAAATACCAAGTAGAAACATGGATACTCCACTACAGCCACCTACGCCAACTAGAACTACTAGACAAAGCCAAAAACAATCCAGCCTTTGTAGCCAAGTTCATAGGCTCAGTCCTACTACTCCTCCTCCTAAGCTTAGCCATCATAGCCTACCTACGCCGCCCTACCTGCCAAGATAAGCTCATCTGCATCATGAAACCTCTCATCAGCAAACTACACAATTCAGGTCATATCAGAAAGGAATCTGAAACCATGAACCACTACTTACATAGATATATAAGCAACAACTCTCATAGAGATGATATAAGAGAGATAGCCCAGAGATATGAGGCACTTAGATATGGCAATGAGAGCTTAGATAAGATATTTTTGGAGCTAAAGAGGTCTGTATCTAACATAAAAGAGGTATGATTTTACAAAGAAGGATAAATTATGAAGATTGATCATATAAACATAGTAACAGCTGACTGTGATGAACATATATTGTTTTTTACAAAAGTATTTGGCTTTAAAATAACACTAGATACAACATTAGAAGGAGAATGGGTTGAACAAATTATGAAATTAAAAAATATTTCGTCAAGAGTTATTTTTTTAGAATCCTCCAATAAAGATGATTGTCGAATAGAATTATTAGAATTTAATAAAGAAAATAAAAATAATATAAAATCTAGTGAAAATAAAATAAATTCCATGGGTATAAGACATTTTGCTGTAGATGTTGATAACATAGATGAAATAGTCAAAAGAGCCAAGAGATATAATTATAAAACATATTCTCATAAGATATCTGAAGTTCCAACAAGTATTTTACCTAATGGAAAAAAACTTATCTATATAGTAGGACCTGAAGGAATACTTGTTGAAGCCTGTCAGGTAGGTTATTTAGATATATGACGTAGCTAAGAGAGTAGGAGTGTAATAAATTCTAAGATAATTATTAAACATTATGTACGATATATAAAAGTTAATATTTAAAGATAAGTAGGATATTGGGAGTACTCTTGATTTCACTTTCTGAGTTCCCTCGTGGCATATACTAAAAATGCAAAATACAGTAATATTTATAATTTCAAGGAGGTTTGGGCTGAGGACTCCCACACGAGGAGGAGGTCACGATGACGAAGCGGAGGGGGTAAAGCCCTCCTCCCTTGTCTATTTATCAAAAGTTGTTCAAAGCTATCAACGGTTTATTCTTTAGCCTTAAACTTTCTACTAAATGCTCTTCTAAAATCTGCTATAATTCTTTTGTTAACAATGATGAGTAACTTTGAGTTATCTAGCTGATTACTAGATACTGTTAAATGAAAAGGTAGCTTAGGCTTTTTGCTTGGGTTGCCTTTTTTTTTGCCTTTTTTTAAGGTGTGGTGGGCGGAGTGGAAATCCAATGCAGAGGATTTAGCGTGACAAGCCAAAGAGTACTTACCATACTCTTTATGGTCATATGCCTCACGGTTAGGCTGTATTGAGTAAAGGCAGAGGATTAATCACCTCTGCTGGTGGGTATTCATTTATCAGTTACTTCTATAAGTAACTTTTTCTTCTTTCTTCGCTCTTTTTCAAAAGTAATAACATCATAATTTATATCATATTTTCTAAGTATCTTTTTTAGCTTTTCATTCTCTTGCCTTAATTTTGTATACATTTCATTATATTTTTTACTTAGCTCTATGTACCGCTTTTGATAATGTTTTTCTCTCTTTTTTTCTCTCTCTTCTCTTCTCTTGTTAGCATCATTTATATTCTTAGTCATTTTTACAGGGTTTAATAGTATCTTCCCTGCTTCAACAGTTCCATTTACTACATTGCTAATAACATCTCCTACAAGCTTTTCATTATCAATAGTCATAGGTGCAGAAAAAGCCAGTTGGATAATTGCTGTTATTGATATAATTATTTTTTTCATCTTCACTCCTATCTTTTAGTTTTGCTCTTTAATAGCTTTATCAGCATCTCTATTTATCTTATCAAGCATATCTTTATTTATTTTTTTAATTTCCTCTTGGTTTGTTGTTCCATACATAGCATTTAACAACTTCTCTTGTGGTGTATCTTCGGTCAGCTTATTGATTGCTAAGTATGTTACACCTATTGCTATTATAACAACTGCTACAATGAGTATATTATTTTTATTTATTTTTTTAATTTCTTGCATCTTCTCTCCTATTTCAACTGAAATTTACCACTATTTGTTCTTTTTCTATCTTCAAGCTTTTAATCTAGTCGGGAATAATTCCCCGACCCT
>DAOUPF010000025.1 GCA_030626265.1 Sulfurovum sp. | reverse complement strand
ATCTTCCAGTATAGCTGGTACTCCTCTTTAATATCAGTAAAATGAAGTGGAAGTTTTGGTTTGATATTTTTTAATTTATCTAAAATGACTTTTATATTATTATTTAATATATTACTATTTTCTGCTCTAGTCTCTACAAGCACTGCTGTGGACTCCAAGCCCAATGTTTTCAAGAAAATAGGCATTCCAAGTTCGTCTTCTACACTCCTCAGAGCCGCTCTATCCATGATTTCTGCGGCATCTACCTCTGCCATACATTGTGTCTTCATGATAATGACAGCATCACAAGCATCTTTGATATTGGAAAATATCATAAGAGCACTTGCTTTGTCACTATACTCTGGAACTGTTCTAAATGTGATATCTTTTATAAACCCCAGTGTCCCCTCGCTACCTATCATAAGATGCTGGATGATATCAATAGGGTCATCATAATCCACTAGAGCATTTAGACTATAACCACAAGTATTTTTTATTTTGAATTTTCTTACTATTTTATCATGTAGAGTTTTGTTGTTCTTTGTATGATGGCTAAGAGATTGTATCTGCTCTATCATGATATTGTGAGAGTTTGAGAATTTTTCTCGACTCTCTTTTGAACTAGTATCTAGTTCGCTTCCATCATAAAAAACTATCTTCATGCTCTCTAGGGTTTTGTATGAGTTGTCCGCTACTCCACAGCACATTCCACTAGCATTGTTGGCTGCAATGCCACCTATCATAGCACAGCTTATACTAGCTGGGTCTGGTCCAATCTTTTTGCCATGTGAGGATAGAGCTAGGTTGGCATGTGCTCCTACTACAGAGGGCTCTAGGGTAATCAGGCTACTGTCTGGGCTTATTTTTATACTATTCCAATCTCTTGAAGTTACTATCAGTATAGAGTCGGTGATAGCTTGACCAGATAGGCTAGTCCCAGCTGCCCGAAATACAATAGGAAGAGATAGGAAAGAGGAGATGGATAGTATCTCTTTGATCTCATCAGAGCTTTCTGCCCAGATGACAATCTTGGGTATCAATCTATAAAAGGAGGCATCTGTTCCATAGGCTAGAGTGCGTAGAGGGTCGGTAAAGACCCTTTGTTTTGGTAAATATTTTGTTATCTCTGTATAAAAGTCGAGATAAGAGCCATCTAGTTGGTTCAAAATAGGATACTTTTATATGTCATTATATACTTTACTCAGTCTTATATTCTGGGAGTTTTAATTTAGGTAGATGGACTACCTCTGCAAATAGTGTTTTGTCATTTTCAAGTATAAATTTTTGAAGCTTTTTTTGATTTTCTTTAATTGAAATAGATGTAATCCATTTATCTTTTCCTACTTTTCCTTTGAGAACTCCTGCCTCTATAGCCTTTTGGACTACTTTTGGGTTCATAGCTCTAATGCCTAGCCTATCTGAGTCTATACTGTATTTGAGTAAAATATATCCTGTAGAGCTGTCATTTTCTGGAGTTTTCCATTTGAGATTTAAATAGTTATTACCTTTGAATGATGATGTATGTCCTATAAACTCAGTAGATTTTAATCTCCCACTATCTTTCATCTCTATAATAGTAAATCTAAGTAGTTTAGTTTCTTTATCTAGACCAATATGAAAATATCCAGACTTAGCTCTTTTTTTCCAATACCAAGTCCCAAAAATAGACTGATCTATTTGATCTTTATTGGTTGGAGTTAGTGGGTAGTCAGAATAAGGAATACATCCTGATAAAAATAGCATAGATATTAATACTATAAAAGAACGCATTAGTCTTCCTTCTTTATTTATATGCTTTTAGCTAGAGAGTATAATCTTATGCTTATACATATCAGCCTTAATAACAATATCAGAATATTCTATAGGATTGTTATTCTTATCAAATGATAATCTCTGTAGAGATAGTAGGGGAGAGTTCTCCTCTAGTTCTAATCTTTTTGCTTGCTCTTTTGTAGCAGCCTTCGCTTCTACTGTCTCTTCAGCATGATAAAATTTGATACCATAAGTTTTGTTGTAGAAAGTATATAGAGACTCTATGTCAAACTTCTTCTCTAAGTTAGGAACTTTATCTATATCTATGTAGTTCAACATAAGTGCAAAGGATTTATCATTTAGGGTTCTAAATCTCTTGATACATAGTAGAGTTTTACATTTTAGTAACTCTTTGGCGTGATGTTCATCTTTGATTATGATGTACTCTATGGATTTAGTCTCGAGTTGATGATTTTGTTTTGTGAGTCTCTGGGTAAGAGATCCTATGATGTTGGCATCATATAGTATCTTTTGTTCTCTGACAAAAGTACCACGGCCTTGTTTTTTGACTACTATCCCCTCACGAGAAAGCTCTTCTATGGCTTTTCTTACAGTAATCCTACTAACACCATATTTCTCCTCTATCTCACTCTCTGAAGGCAATATGTCATTTGCTTTGTAGTTTGTATTGATATCTTTGAGGATATGTTCTTTCAACTGAAAGTATAAAGGTATTCCATTTTTACTAAACAAAAAGCTACTCCTAAGTGTATATAATGTAGTTTACATGGATAAAATTAAATAACACTTAAACCTATAATGTTATAACATTATAATCTTTATGATATAATGGCTTAACTTATATAATTATTCTAACATATATGGAGCGATAAAATGATAGAAAAAAGTACAAAAATATTGGCTACACTAGGACCTGCTAGTTCAAATCCTAAGACTATAGAGGGACTTATAAAGGCTGGAGCCAATCTATTTCGGTTAAATTTTTCACATGGTACACATGAGCATCACCTAGAGACTCTAAAGATGATAAGAGCAGTAATGAAAAAATTAGATATTACTATAGGTGTAATGCAAGATATATCAGGACCAAAGGTTAGGATAGGAGATTTAGAGGATAAGTTTGAACTCAATAGGGGTGATGTCGTCACATTTAAACAAAAAGAGATAGTAGGATACAAGAAAGGCAAAGGGCAGTATGTAGTCTCTATAAACTATCCAAAAATTTTAAAGAAGATGAAAGTAGGGGAGAGCGTATATCTATATGATGGCATAATTCATGCAAAAGTTATATCTATAGGTAAAAATGTCAAAGTAATGATAGAAAATCATGGAATACTAAGCTCCAAAAAAGGTGTCAACTTTCCACATACAGAGATAGGTATAGATGTATTAACTCAGAAAGATAGAGATGATATAGCATGGGGAGTCAAAAATAGAGTTGACTTCTTTGCTATATCATTTGTGCAAAATGCAAATGATATTATCAGAGTCAGAGAGCTACTAGACGGATATGGAGGTAAAATCATATCTAAGATAGAGAAGTTTGATGCTATAGAAAATATAGATGAGATTATAGAGGTGAGTGATGGTATCATGGTGGCTCGTGGAGACTTGGGTATAGAGGTTCCATACTATAAAGTACCTACACTACAAAAGATGCTTATACGAAAAGCCAATAAAAAATCTATACCCGTCATTACGGCCACTCAGATGTTACTAAGTATGACCACCAATACATCTGCAACAAGAGCAGAGGTGTCAGATGTGGCAAATGCAGTACTAGATGGTACAGATATAGTAATGCTTTCAGAAGAGAGTGCTATAGGAAATAATCCTGTGCATGCAGTTAATACGATGAGTAATATCATAGCTCAAACTGAAAAGATATATCCCTATCACAAACAGAAGGCTCTTGGACTCTTGGAAAAATTTGATATCATAGAAAAATCGGTGATGAATATAGCAGATGAGTTAAAGGCAACAGGTATACTGATACTTACTAGCTCTGGACAGAGTGCGATTAAGATATCTAGATTTAGACCCAAGACAAAGATATATGCCTTTACTCATAATCCAGATGTATTAACTCAGTTGACTAGTATATGGGGTGTGACACCAGTAGATCAAGTAGAGATAGTATCTGCATCAAAGATGATAAAAGCTATGTTGAAAAAATTAGAGAAAAGGGGTATTTTGGATAGAAAAGGTCTGTATATCAGCACCATAGGCTATCCACTTGGCGTTCCAGGGTCAACTAATACTATAAAAATATTAAATGAATCTGAGATTGATTATTATCTGAGTTTATGAGTACCTAAGTTATTAGAGGGTTCAACTTACTATTTTCTAATATTAGTAATGATAAAATACAGTTATGAATATACTTAAAACATTACTTATAGCATCACTGTTTGTCTCTATACTAAATGCCAAGAACTATTTTGTCAGTCATGGAGATATGTGTGAAGAGGCAGTCGATCACTACTGTGTCAATCATCCAGACACTGTCAAGAATCTACAGTTAGCACTAGGTGCTGACAAGAGATTGAAGGTGGATATAAAAGCAGATGGTATTTGGGGTAATGATACCAAGAATGCTATTATCGCATTTCAAAAGTACCACAAACTTGAACCTGCTGATGGCTGGGCAGGTAAAGGAACTAGAGAGAAGCTGGACAAAATATATAAGAGCAGACCTTTCTCTTTCACCAAAGAGGGTGATATGTGTGAGGAGATAGAGGGGCAAGAGTGCCCAAATGACTATGAGAGTGTCAGAAATCTACAGATAACTCTAAATGCAGATAAAAATCTAAGTGTAGAGATAGACACAGATGGTATCTGGGGTAAAAATACCATGGCAGCAGTAACTGCTCTACAAAAGAAATATGGTATGATTCAGATAGATGGTTGGGTTGGTAAAGGTACCAAGAGACGGCTAGATATCATAGCTGATGGGTTAATGTTTCCTGTCGTTGCCAAGCGCTATAGAACGGTCAAGAGATCTACTACTAGCCGTTCATATAGAAAAGGAGGTAGCTATGCTTCATTTAGAAAATCATCAAGATACCCAAAGACATTCTCTGTATATAAAAACAGTAAACTGCTCAAAAAAGCACACAAGAGCAACACAAAAATAGAGATAGATATCAGTGAACAGAGGATCAAGCTCTATGTAGCAAATGAAGTTGCTATAGACTCTCCATGTACTACAGGAGCTAGAAGTAAGCTAGAGCCAAATACAAAAAGACGATATAACAAAAGTACTCCAAAAGGTCGCTTCAAAATCACTGAAAAGATAGCAGATAAACGCTCGAATATATTTGGCAAACTTTATAGAAATGGCAAGATGGTCTGGAGAGGTGATAGACGCAAATATAAAGGACCTAAAGCCAAGTATGTAGGAGCATCTCTAAGAAACTGGATGAGACTTACAGATTCAGGCATAGGAATACATGGTAGTAAATATGTCAAAAGATATCCAGCAACAAATGGCTGTATCCGTGTACCATTTAATGTAGTGAGTCAAGTCTTTAAGTATGCAAAGAAAGGTACTCCTGTAAAGATAGTGAAGTAAGCTATCTATCTTTCCACCACTGAGTGCATAGTGCTATATATATGATTTTAAAGGCACTTAGCTTCTCATAATTTACTATCTTCATATCATCAAAATAAGATGCTAAAAATATATGCTCTTTGTTACTATCAAGATCAAACTCTACTGAGATACTAGCGAGGTCAAAATACTTATCGTTAATCCCCGCATACTCCCAGTCTATGAGCTTTATTCTATCAGAACAAAAAAGTATATTTTGAGGATTGAGATCATGGTGACATAGCACTAGCTCTGGTTTGTACTTTTCTATAGTCTCAAAGGCACTGTTTATATCTTTGGATTTGTTTTCTAGTATATTTTTTAGATTATAAGGCTCTCTGTCTACAGTGATACTATGAAGTCTTCTTAGAAGTTTTGCCATAGACTTTATTTCTTCTGTACTTAGATTAGATTTATGATGACCCTCTATATATTCTGATACCATGAGATGTTTTTCCATATCTAGTAGTATAGGTTTGGCAGCTATGTCGTACTCATAAGCTAACAACTGAACTCTAAACTCAAAATCTCTATCTATATCGTCTTGCTTTAGATATCGTACTATGTATTGACATATATTTGTAGTGAGTAGATAGTTGGTATTAGAAAAACCTTGATCTTGGAGTAGGGTGAGGCTTTGTAACTGTTGAGATTTGAAGATAGGTGTTTTTTCTAGATTCTCTATTATTGTTCTAGTCTTTTTGCTATTTAACTCTTCAAGATTCATCTTAAACCTTTTTTCAATTCTTTCAGTTCATACGCTTCTATACTTAGGACTAAACTCTCTTTTATATCCTAGAAATTTAAGAAGACATCTCTGAGTTTTAGGAATATATCTGAATATTGACCTTGTATGTCTTTGTCAAATTGCATTATTTATCCTAAAGATTTAGCTAGTTCTTGACATAGTAACATACATGTGGTAAAGTTATGACATACTCAATAAGGGGATAAAATGCAAAACAAATTTACTGAG
This sequence comes from Sulfurovum sp., assembly GCA_030626265.1. Taxonomy (GTDB): domain Bacteria; phylum Campylobacterota; class Campylobacteria; order Campylobacterales; family Sulfurovaceae; genus JAAXPZ01. Next base: position 3,252 of record DAOUPF010000025.1, on the reverse strand, counting down.
GCTATGGATTTTAGACATGCTTGCAAGATATTTGATGAGACAAAAAAGATATCAGATGAAGAGATGAGATATATACTTGAAGTTGCTAGGAAATCTCCTACTTCATTTGGTATGGAGGCTTGGAAGTTTTTGGTTATCACCAACGAAGAGCTAAAAGCAAAGATCAGACCTCATTGCTGGAATCAAGTGCAGATAACCTCTTGTTCTCATCTGGTTGTGATATTGGCTGGAATTGAGAATGCCAAACCCAGCTCTGGAAAGCCTCAAAAGCGATGTGCAAGACGAGCAGTCACCCAAGATAAGATAGATGCATACATGCAGAGATACTCAAGCCATCTAAGTCACACTCTAAGTAGTGATGAAGATATATATGCATGGACAGCAAGACAGACTTATATAGCAGCTGCCAATATGATGACGGCTGCTGCCATGATAGGGATAGACTCATGCCCTATAGAGGGTATGGATAAAGAGAAGGTAGAGGAGACACTAGGTCTGGATACCACACAGTATCAAGTGTCTATGTTGCTACCATTTGGATATAGAGTCAATGAGCAGTCAAAGCAGTTGAGGCTGGATTTTGATGATGTGGTTGAGTTTATAAAGTAAAGTAATACTAGGATAATAGATGGAGAATAATAAACATATAAAAGTAGCTAGACTATTTTTAGCAAGTGATGCACATATACTTAGAGGTCTATTAGAGGCTGAGGATATAGAGGTGTTTTTATTTGATGAAGGTGTTTCATCATTAGAGCCTGCTATGTCTGTGGCATCTGGTGGTATCAAGGTACATGTACCATATCGGTATAAAGATGATGCTTTACGCATCACAGAAGAATTTTTTGATAATATGAAGATAGAAGATATTCTAAAATGCCCTAATTGTGAGTCTGAGAACTTAGAGTATGATTACAAGTCACAAATTAAACACTTTACTGTTAATTTTATTACTATGATGAGTGGTACAAATGCTTCAAGAGGCATGTATCGTTATAAACATTGTCTTGATTGTGGATATAAATTTTAGCAGTATATAAACCAATTAAGATAGTGCTACAAACCATACAAACTCACCAACCATAGTAGTCACTTCATCAGTATCTTTTACCTCTACTTTTACAGTGATAAGTGCTCGACCTTTTTTTATAAATTGTGCTTCAAACTTACTTATGCTCTCATCATCTACGCTAGCTATGGCATATATCTCTCCATTGGCTAGCTGTCTATATTTGACTGTAGAACTACGCAGTAGAGGGATTACTTTATCTATATACTGAGGGAAAAGTGACTGTAGATATATTCCACTTTGGGTCTCTGCTAGGGCAAACTGGGCAGCACCATGTATGGTCTGGATGTGATTTTGTATATTATGAGTATAGTCTAGTTTTAGAGTGCCTTCAACTTTTCTCTTGATTCCTACAAGTTTTACAAATGGTACCTCTGTAGCTTCCATCACCTATCTCCTTGTATATGCAGTCAATATACGACCATTGCGAAATATAGTCCCTGCATGTTCTATAGCATCAAATATATCTCTCTGATTCCAACCCATACTATTGAGTAATTCAAAATCTTCTGAGGAAATCGCTTTGCTATTGTATATAGCTTTTATAGCATGAGAAGCTAGGACTTGATGATTGCTATCAAATGGTATATTGGATATATCCAATATACAGTTATCTAGCTGCTCTTGAGTATACTCTTTGGATAGTAAAAACTCTGTATTGTACGCCTTGCAGTAGTCATAACCCTCTCTGTATGCGATAAACAAGCGGATGAATCCAAACAAATCGGGATTGATGTGTGGGTGTTTTGCTATACGTAAAACAGCTTTAACAAAGTCCTCTAGGTAGTCAGCTTCTATGTTACCTAGCAACTCCATCTGTGGAGGTACATTGCCATATATGAACTTGACTTTTCTGTATAGCTTAGATAGTCGCTCTTTTTGAGATTCGTTTTTTTGATATATAAACATAATTATCCTTTAGTATTAGACTAGTCGGTCTAGTATATTGGCTTATAACTTTAGCATGCCTTAACTTTTAAAGTTATAGCCAAGTTAGTGATAGATATAATTACATAAAATTTCTAAAGGATATCTATGTCAACATATGTATTTGGTCATACTACACCAGACTCTGACTCTATCGTGGGGGCTATCTCACTCTCATATCTCAAAAATAAACTTGGTGAGGATACCATCCCTTCAAGACAGGGAGATATCAATCCTGAGACTGCATTTATCCTAGATAAGTTTGGCTATGAAGCACCAGTGCTCAAAACTAGCTATGCAGAGGAGAGTGTTTATCTGATAGATTTCATGGAGAGTTCTCAGAGTCCTGATGATATAGCAGAGGCGACAATACTGGGTATAGTTGATCATCATAAATTAGGTGATCTGAAAACCAATGGCCCTCTAGAGATGTGGGTCAGACCAGTTGGATGCTCTAACACTATAGTCAAGCAGATGTTTGACTACTTTGATATAGAGATACCAAAAGAGCTAGCAGGTATGATGTTGTGTGCCATTCTCAGTGACACCGTGATATTCAAGTCACCAACTTGTACAAAAGAGGATACAAAAGCCTGTAAAGAGCTAGCAGATATAGCAGAGATAGAAGACTACAAAGCTCTAGGCATGGAGATGTTTATAGTCAAATCTGATGTACTCTCAGCTACAAAGAGAGAGCTAGTACTTCGAGACTTCAAAGACTTCAATATGGGTGGAGAAAAGATAGGTGTAGGACAGCTAGAAGTAGTAGATCTATCTGTATTTGATACGATGAAGGATGAGCTTTTTGCACAGATGCAGATTCTAAAAGAGGAGGGAGATAGACATACTATCCTGCTACTACTTACAGATATCATGCTAGAGGGTTCACAACTACTAGTAATCAGTAATGAAGTGGATAAAATAGAGAGTGCATTTGAAATCACCCTTGAAGAGAGTCAAGTATGGCTACCAAAAGTGATGAGTCGTAAAAAACAGATAATTCCATTTTTGGAGACGCAGTTTTAGTCATATCTTATAAATGAATCTATATCTAAGAAGTGGAGACTTTAGTCCAACCCTATATTTATCTCAAAATATAGTATTGCTTGCAGTATAAGCTTTTTAGTGGGGCTGAAGCCTCCACTTCCGTTAGTTATTTAACAGTTTTAAAATGACTCATCTATCCCTTCACGCATCTGGGTCCAAAAGCTTAGTCCTGCTTTGTGTTTGTCCTCTTCAAATAGTGCTATCCATTT
>DAOUPF010000035.1 GCA_030626265.1 Sulfurovum sp. | reverse complement strand
CTAAAGTCTATCTGACTCTCTATATAATATTTTGCTCCATATACAAACTCTAAAGTACAAGCATGAAGCATTAGCCTACTGGCTCCTGTCTCTAGTAGCCTTTCTGTTTGAGTTTGTCTACCTTCCAAGTACTCATTGCTAGCATCAAAACAAGTCCCATATATAGGGTCACCAAGTATAGGATGTTTCATGTGAAACAAATGTACCCTTATCTGATGAGTGCGTCCAGTGAGAGGATAACAAGCTACTAATGTGGCATCTAGCTCTAGATTATAGTGTAGAGGAGTAAAGTCTGTATGGGCTTTTTTGCCACTCTCATCTATAAAAACTTTATGCTTTGTTTGGCTGTAATCATTGTTGATCTTTATAGACTTGTCTACAAAGAATGGCTCTTTTAACTCTCCATCTACCCATGCTAGATAGCTCTTTCTTATAGTCTTTATCTCAAAGGCATTTTTGAGAAAACGCTCTGCATTTTTATGTTTGCTAGCTAGTAGTAGTCCTGAAGTCTCCATATCTATACGATGCACTGCATTGGCATAGTCACCAGCAAAGTGTCTTATCTCATCTAGTATAGAGTAGGGTGTTGCCATAGTATTTGGGTGTACTAAGATACCTGATGGCTTCTCAAAGACCATGAAGTCTTTAGTCTGAAATAGAGATTTATAGTCTCTAGATTTTGCTTTAAAATAGACGATATCTACCTCTCCAGATACACTCTTCCCAGAGTCAAACATAGAGACCCCATCTACTAAAAGCCTCCCTTTCCCTATCAATCGTTGAGCTTCTCCTTGGCTAAAACTAAAGCAGTGCATGATAAATAAAAATGCAGGGGTGGGCTTATGGGCTACAAACTTCTCTTTGACAAATGGCATTATTCACCTTTTCATAACTGCTATTTTGATAAAATAATAGCATATTAAAATCAAGGTAAACAATGATAGATAGATATTCAAGACCAGAGATGGCAGACAAATGGACATATCAAGCCAAATATCAGGCATGGTTGGATGTGGAGATAGCTGTGGTAAAAGCATGGGCAAAGCTAGGAAAAATTCCAAAAGCTGATGCTAAAAAGATAGTCAAAAATGCAGGCTTTGATATAACTCGTATTGATGAGATAGAGGCAGTAACTCGTCATGATCTTATAGCATTTACCACTTCTGTATCTGAGACACTTGGTAGTGAGAGTCGCTGGTTTCACTATGGTATGACTAGCTCTGACACAGTAGATACTGCAGTGGCCCTTCAGATGACATCTTCACTAGATTTAGTGATAAAAGATGTCAAGATGATAATGAAGTCTATCAAAAAAAGAGCTAAAGAGCATAAGATGACACTCATGGTTGGACGTAGTCATGGTATCCATGGAGAGCCTATTACCTTTGGATTAGTGCTTGCTGTCTGGTATGATGAGATGAAGAGACACCTTGATAATCTAAAGCAGACTAGAAAAGTCATTGCAGTAGGTCAAGTATCTGGAGCTATGGGTAACTTTGCTCATGCACCACTAGAGCTAGAAGAGTTCACATGTAAAGAGCTAGGACTAAAACCTGCCCCAGCATCCAATCAAGTTATCCAGAGAGATCGCTATGCTAGACTTGCCACTACACTAGCACTCATGGCTTCTACTATCGAGAAGTTTGCAGTACAGGTGAGACACTGGCAGAGAACAGAAGTATATGAGTGTGAAGAGTACTTTGCCAAAGGTCAAAAAGGCAGTTCAGCTATGCCACACAAGAGAAACCCAATCCTAACAGAGAATATCACAGGGTTAGCACGGATGATAAGAGCCTATGCAACTCCTGCGATGGAGAATGTAGCCCTATGGCATGAGCGTGATATTAGTCACTCATCCACTGAGCGTTTTTGGCTGCCTGATGCTTTCGTGACAACAGATTTCATGCTACACCGTATGAACAATGTCATAGCAAATCTAACAGTAATGCCAGAAAACATGATGAAAAACCTCAATCTCACAGGCGGATTGGTCTTTTCTCAAAGAGTTCTTCTAGAGCTCCCACTCCAAGGTGTTAGCCGTGAAGATGCATATCGTATAGTCCAAAGAAATGCCATGAAAGTATGGGAGAAAATCCAAGCAGGAGAGAGTACTACCAACAAAAAAGGAGAATCTCTATATCTATTGCACCTCTTAGCAGACAAAGAACTCAGAAAATCACTTAGTGAGGAGCAGATACGAGAGTGTTTTTCATTTGATTACTATACAAAAAATGTAGATAATATTTTCAAAAGAGTATTTAAATAGAAATTTTTTTATTCTAAACTTACTCCAAAAATCGCCCCAAGTACCATGAGGGCGGTACTCTATTAAATATTATTATTACTTATAAAACCTATACCCAAATTTAACAGAAAATTTAACAGAAAATCAAGCAAAATTTCAGTAAAATCTTTACCTTTAAGAGAGAATTTTATAGATGGGAGACAGTCATGATAAGAGTAGTAAAACGAAGTGGTAGAGTAGAGACACTAGATGTCACTAAGATACAAAAATTTACTTCAGCAGCAGTAGAGGGCTTAAAAAATGTAAGTCAGAGTGAGCTTGAAGTAGATGCTAAAATTCATTTCCAAGACATGATTGCCTCCCAAGACATACAGCAGATACTTATCAATACTGCTGTTGACAAGATTGACATAGATCGCCCTGACTGGACATTTGTAGCATCACGACTTTTCTTGTATGATATATATCACAAAGTATCGCACTTCTCTGGCTATTTACACTTGAGAGAGTATTTTGAAAAGGGAGAAAAAGAGGGTCGCATAGTACTGGGTCTGAAAGAGAAGTATGACTTAGATGAGCTAAATGATTATATAAAGCCAGATAGAGATTTGCAGTTTAATTATCTAGGTATCAAAACACTATATGACAGGTATCTCCTCAAAGATAGAAAAGGTACGCCTATAGAGCTACCGCAGCAGCTTTTTATGGGTGTTGCCATGTTCCTAGCTCAAAATGAGTTTGACTCTCAAACATGGGCAAAAAAGTTCTATGATATTTTGAGTAAGTTTGAAGTGATGGCAGCTACTCCTACACTATCCAATGCTAGAACACCACGCCACCAGCTAAGCTCATGCTACATAGGCTCAACTCCTGACAACATAGAAGGGATATTTGATGCTTATAAAGAGATGGCACTTCTTAGTAAGTTTGGTGGTGGTATAGGCTGGGATTGGACACAGGTTCGTGGTATGGGGTCATTTATAGATGGACACAAGCATGCAGCTGGAGGTATAGTACCATTTCTAAAAATTGCCAATGATGTAGCTATAGCAGTAGATCAGCTAGGTACACGCAAGGGGGCTATAGCTGTATATCTAGAGCCTTGGCATATAGATGTTCGAGATTTCTTAGATTTAAAGAAAAACTCTGGAGAAGAGCGTAGACGGGCACATGATCTATTTCCTTCACTTTGGCTCAATGACCTTTTTATGCAGAGGATAGAGGATGATGCTATGTGGACACTGTTTGATCCATATGAAGTAAAAGATCTTATAGAGCTACATGGTGATGAGTTTAAAACTAGATATGAAGAGCTAGAGAAAGATGAGAGTATAGCTAGAGAGGTTATCTCTGCCAAAGGTCTATGGAAAGATATCTTGCGAAGCTATTTTGAGACTGGCAATCCATTCTTGACATTTAAAGATGCAGCTAACAGAGCCAATCCAAATAGACATGAGGGCATAATCAGAAGCTCAAACCTATGTACAGAGATATTTCAAAATACATCTCCAGATTACTATAAAATCAGACTAACATTTGATGATAAAAGTATAAAAATTTATGAAGAAGATGAGATTGTGACTGTTGACAGTGGCATGACAAAACCAGCCAAGAAAATAACTGCACTAGATAGTATAGATGGCAAGCATATCTGGATGGTTGACAAAGAGCAGATAGATGGTGATACAGCAGTATGTAACCTAGCATCTGTAAACCTATCCAAAGTCAATACAGTAGAAGATTTAGCACGCGTAGTACCTACAGCCATTCGTATGCTTGACAATGTAATAGATCTCAACTTCTATCCTCTGGCAAAAGTAAAAAAGACAAATGAAAAGAGTAGATCTATAGGACTAGGTGTCATGGGTGAAGCACAGATGTTGGCAGAGTCCAAGATAGAGTGGGGAAGCCATGATCACTTCAGTCGTATAGATGAGATTATGGAGTCAGTAAGTTACTATACTATCAGAGCGTCAAGTGACTTGGCATTAGAGAAAGGAAAGTATCCTACTTTTGAAGGATCTGACTGGTCAAAAGGTATCTTCCCTATAGATAATGCCAATCCAGAGGCCTGCAAGCTAGTTGACAGAGGAGGGCTTTTTGGTTATACGCATGATTGGACGGCACTCAAAGAGAAAGTCAAAACAGACGGCATGAGAAATGGCTATCTCATGGCGATAGCACCTACGAGTTCGATTTCTATACTCATAGGTACTACCCAAGCCATAGAGCCAGTATACAAAAGAAAGTGGTATGAAGAGAATCTCTCAGGACATATCCCTGTAGTAGTACCAAATCTCTCAGCTGATACTTGGAGCTACTATACACCTAGTTATGAGTTAGACCAGAGACTACTGATCCGTGCAGGAGCTATTCGTCAGAAATGGATAGACCAAGGACAGAGTCTAAATATATTTATAACACTTGATAAAGTAAGTGGAAAGTATCTCAATGACATTTATATGGATGCTTGGAAGTTTGGACTAAAGTCTACTTACTATCTGAGAAGTCAATCACCAGAGGCTTTGGCAGATGATGATACAGTAGAGGATAGAAGTATGGAGTGTATTTCTTGTCAATAGTGCTAAAATAGACAATAAGCCCTATAGCAGAGCAAATAAGCCACTTTAAACCCTTTTCTAACCTCTGGCATGGGGAAAAATATAAAAAGGCTTATTTCGTCTACTAGAAACATGGTCATTTTGCTATAATTTTCTTGAAATAATGATTTCTATTTATTCACAATCAGTTTACAGTACTCTGTTATAGTTCGTATTGGAGAGTCAATTAGGACTTACTCTATTATTAGACGAGTCTTCATTTTGGAACTCTCTAGGATAACTTTGCTTCAACCCCCTCTAACAAACCCCCTCCTGAGGCAAGCTTATCCATACTTGTCTTCTCTCATCTATTATATATTTTAAGTATGTATTGCGGACAGCAACTTTTACTTAATATTATTCAAAATAAGGATAGTGTGTCCAAGGCTAAAGTTAGAAAACATGGTTATTTTTGAATCTCTATTGCATATTTTGGGTTAATATGATGATTTCTGTTTATAATCATTTGTATTCATTCACAATCGGTTCACAATTATCTGTTATAGTTCGTATTAGAGAGCCAATTAGAACTTATTTTATTATTGGACAAGCCTCCATTTTGGAGCTCTCTAGGATAACTTTGCTTCAGACTCCCTCCAACCAACCCCCCCCCTCCTGAAGCAGGGTTGTCCACATTTTATCCACCCCATCCATGCATTTTCTTTGATATGATGATTTCATAGTTTTGAAATATATCTATAGTATTGGTAGCTACAAAGTAATTTTCTTCTAGTAGCTGTGTCCATATATCTATCTGCATATAGTCTTTCTTGGGTACTAGCAGTATGATATGCCCAGCATTTTTGATACATTTATGAGATTTTTGTAGGAATGTCTCTCTAGTTTCTTCCGATATAGTTGTTGTCACAAATAGATATTCATAAAATTTTCCATGTAGGAGATAGTTTGGACGAGCTAGATTGAAGTTTTTTATCTTTACCCACTCTTTTGTCTCATACCTCTGTATGCAACTATCATAAAAATCATTATCAGTACAGTTAAGTAGGTACTCATATTCATTTATCTGACAGAAATCACTTAGCTGCTCACAAAACAGATCTCCACCACCACTAAAATGACCTATGCGTTGCATTGGACTAGGCTGTATGATTTGTAAAAGTTTTTTTAGTTGTTCTTTTTCTATAGTTTTCATGAGATAAGTTTAGCAAAAATCAGAGAAGAGTTGTATAATTATACAAACAATTTAGGATAAATATCATGCCAAAACAGAAAAATATACAAACTGTAGCCTTACAATTAGACAATCAAGTACCATATAAAAAAAACTTAGATAAGCTTTTGGAGTACATAGAGCAATACTCTACTCACAAATTAATAGTAGCTCCAGAGGTATGTTTGACTGATTATGATTATGATAATATTGATAAAGCAGTAGAATTCTCAAAAGAGGCTCTAGAGATACTAATGAGGAGAGTAAGTGAGCAGATAGTTGTACTAACTGTACTCTCAAAAGATGAGAATGGATATACAAATGATGCAGTAGTCATACATCAGCATAGAATAGTACATAGACAGAGCAAATATAAACTATTTTTGCTAGGTGAAGAGGATAAGCACCTCAGAGCTGGTAGCTCTGGGGATGTCAAACTATTTGAGGTCGATGGTATCAAATATGGATTACTCATCTGTTTTGAGGTGCGATTCAAGGAGTTGTGGAAGCAGCTAGAGGGAGCTGATGTGATACTCATGCCATCACAGTGGGGTATGCCTAGAAAGAGACATCTAGAGATACTACCACAGGCACTAGCTGTGATGAATCAGTGCTATGTCGTAGTGGCCAACTCTGCTAAGGAGACCATGGCAAGCTCTAGTGCTATATATTCACCCAACGGAGGTGTGGTTATGGATGATATGCTAGAAGCTATAGAGGGTGAGATTGATTTTTCTTTGATTAAAAAAATGCGTCGATATATAGTGATGAGATAGTGATACCAAAGATTTACACTATTTTAGATAGAATTCTGTCAATAATTATAATACACTAGAAAGTAAACAATGGTAAAACGCCTTTATCTCAATCGAATGGTTGAGGAGATAGAACAAAAATTTCCACTAGAGCCTCATGTAAAGAAAGCATTTCTCTCAGTTGACAGAGAGCAGTTTGTTGCAAAAGGCTTTAAACACTTGGCATACAAACTAGATGCTCTTCCTATGCAAGAGGAGCAGTGGATATCCTCTCCGTTGACAGTAGCAAAGATGACTCAACATCTAGAGCTAAAAGGTATAGATAGTGTTCTGGAGATTGGTTGTGGTAGTGGCTATCAGGCTGCTATATTGTCAAAGATTGTCCGAAGGGTGTTTACAATAGAGCGTATAGACCCACTCCTTAGAGAAGCCCAAGAGCGTTTTAGGGAACTAGAGCTGAGTAATATATTTACAAGATATGATGATGGTCAGAGAGGATGGAAGGACTATGCACCATATGAGAGAATCATCTTTTCTGCTACAGCTGACAAAGTACCTGATATACTGTTTGAACAGTTAGCAGAGGGTGGTATACTTATAGCTCCTGTCAACCAAGATAGTTTACAGATAATCACTAGATACTACAAGAGAAATGGACGAATAACTTCAGAGGCGATTGAGCCATGTCTATTTGTTCCCGTACTTAGTGGAACCAGAAAATAGAAGGCTTCATTTAAGTTTTTATCAAGTTTATGCTATGATTGACACAATTGTAAATCAATCAGTAGGAATATTAGTATGGGAAACTTGATAAAACCAGTAGATTATGCAAACCAGATGGGTATATCTAGACAAGCAGTATATGCCAAGATCAAAAAAGGTATTTTGACCTCTAAAAATATAGGAGGTAAGATATTTATAGTAACTAAAGATACAACTACTCCTGCCACCCCTAGTCCTAAAATAGTAAAAAATGAGCAGAGCGATGTCTCTCACAGCTCATCTATTCAAGATCAAGAAAAGCTTTTAGAAGCCAAAGATGAAACTATCTCTATACTCAAAGAGACTATTGTAGACCTCAAAGATACCAATAAGATGATTACCTCTACTCTGCGTAGTGAAGTGGAGCTTCTCAAAGATGCATTTGGTGAGATGAAGATGCTCTATGGATTACAGCTTGAGCATAAAAAACAGAATGAGACCAATCTAGAAGTAGAGGATGAGTCTACAGTAATTGACAGTGTTGAGATGGAAGATGAAGATTCAGAGGAGTGGATAGAACTTGGGGACTTTTTTGCACAGTATAGTATCAAAAAACAGAAAAAACAGAAAAAAATAAAAAAATATCTCAAAAAATGTCTCAAAAAAGGTGATACTCGTATAGATAGTTTTAATGGAGAGATGGTTTTTTTAGCAAATGCAGAGTTTGAGGATGTGTTGAAAAAAGCCTAAATGGCGATAAAATCTATTTGATTTCTACCTCAAACAAGCCAATATTGAATATATTTTGATATACTTTTTTAAAAAAGAAGTATATCATGAAACGATTTCTCTCCCCAATTTTTGCTAGCCTTGTATTATTCTATATCGCCTCACCTATTTCTATGCACTCTAAAGACCTCACATGGGACACTGGTACATCAAGTTTAGACTTTATTGATGATGCTTCTATAGAGTTGGAAAAGAAGGTCAAGGCAAGTGATAATAAGTTCTTAAAAGGGCTATATATGGAGCTTTTTTATACACCGATTTGGGTAGATGAGAAAGGATTAACTGGCTTTGGTAATGAGCTACTAGAGATAGTAGGTACAGACAAGACATTGCTTCCTGTTATGAAAAGTGTAGAGCTCTATACTAAGCTCAATGAAAAATTAAAAATATTTGTAGAAAATAAAGGTGGCACTCTCCAAGAAAAAATGGAT
>DAOUPF010000472.1 GCA_030626265.1 Sulfurovum sp. | reverse complement strand
AGAATGAAAAAAATAGTACTGATATGTATACTACTAGGGTTATGGGGCTGTGGTAGTAAACAACCATCGATGAATAGCTATACATTGAGTATGTCGTCATCTAAGATGGTGTCAGGTGTCAAATTTAAATATAAAACAATCAAAGTAACCTACCCAAAAAGCCTAAGAGACAAATCTACTTACAAAATGCAGTACTCCTACTCATCTGTGGAACAGGGCTACTACCAAGATAGTCAATGGTCGAACAATATAGGCAAGATGCTACAGGGATTGTTCATGCAAACTCTAGAGAGTAGTAGAGCATTTAAGGCAGTACTCCCATATAGTTCAACAGCATTAGAGGACTATAGATTAGAGAGCAATATATTTGACTTTTCTCATCATGTTAGAGGAGAGCTATCTCATGCTGTAGTATCTATCCAGTTCAATCTCATAAGCAGAGAGAGTGGAAGATTAGTCAAGAGTAAAAGATTTAGCTATCGTGAAGCTACCCAGACAACAGATGCACAAGGGTATGTCAAAGCTACAAATATAGCCTTGAGTAGACTAAATAGTGATTTGATGAGATGGCTTAATTGATAGTTATCAAAGAATAATTAATAAACTTTTGCTATATTGACAATAATAAATAGATAAAGGAATTCTATGTCATTTTTCCCCATGTATATGGATATGCAAAATCTCAAAGTTTTAGTAGTAGGTGGTGGATATATCGCCACAGAGAAGCTTGAAAAACTGGTGGATTTTACTTCGCAGATCACGGTCATAGCACTCAGAGTCGAAGATGAAGCACAGACTATCATAGATGAATATAAATTGACTCTGCATAAAAGAGCTTATGGTACTGGTGATATACAAGGCTTTGATATAGTTATAGTAGCCACTGATACAGTAGATATACATGCAGAGATATATGAGGAGAGCAGGGGGAGCAGGATACTAGTAAACTCAGTAGACAACACTGACTACTGTGACTTCATATTTCCATCATATGTACAAAAAGGTGATTTGACCATAGCTTTCTCTACAGGTGGTGCATCCCCAGCCTTTGCCAAACAGATTAGACGACACTTTGAAAAAATTATACCAGATAGCGTAAGTGAGTTTTTGCAAAATATGAAAATATTGCGAACCAAGATACCTAAAGGTAAAGATAGAATGAAGAAATTTGATCTGATGGTAGAGGAGTT
>DAOUPF010000218.1 GCA_030626265.1 Sulfurovum sp. | reverse complement strand
GATACCTTGATAAAGTAACATGTCTGAACCATCTTTGGTTGGTTTATCATAGCTTTTGGCTAGTTTCAAAAATGGTGTTTCTTTGCCATATATGACATCTACACAGGCTTTTGCTGAGGGAATGACTTGTTCTAGTATCTCTATAGGGGCTGGTATAGAGTCATCTTCTAGTCCAGCAGAGGTCATATTGATGACTAGATCATATACTTGTGGTATAAAGTCTTCAAAAGTAAAGGTGTCAAAACCAGCATCTCTAAATCTCTCTAAGCGATTAGAGCTTCTATTTAGGATAGTCACCTCATACCCCTCATCAGCCAATATACTAGATGTAGACTGTGCAGTTCCACCAGCTCCCAAGAAAAGAACTTTTTTTGCATCATCAAATTCAGAAATAGCTTTGAAAAATCCAGGAGCATCAGTATTGTACCCATGTAGCTTGCCATCTCTCTCTACGATAGTGTTAACTGCTCCTACCCTTTGAGCAAAAGGGTCTAGTATATCACAGGCATTGAAAGCATGTTCTTTGTGTGGTACTGTGATATTGATACCTTTTAGTCCAAGTTTAAAGAAAGTATCTTTAAGCCTCTCTCCATCTTCTAGTAGATATCTAGCATAACAAGCATCAAATCCCAAAGCTTTAAATGATAAGTTATGCATCAGAGGAGATTTAGAGTGTGATACTGGATTTCCAAATATTGCAAATAGCTGTTTTGACATATGCTTGTTCCTTATATTTTGTATGATTATAGCACAATTTGGGATTATTATTTTGATACTTTGATGTACTTAAAAATAGATATAATGTTACAATAACTGCTAAAGGATAATCTATTATGCATATAGACTCAACATATCATATTCCTATATCATCATTTAAAGGCTGTTTCTTTGGTTTGGCTTTAGGGGATGCCTTGTGTGCTGATTATGAGGGTGGGATACTTGAACGGGGGCTTTGGAAGCTGATATCTAGGACTAGAGAAGGGCGTAGGAGATATACTGATGATACACAGATGAGCCTAGATCTAGCATCATCGTTGCTAGAGAGAGGTGGCATCGATCAAGACCATCTGGCTATGAGATTTGCCACTAGCTATAGATGGTCTAGGGGATATGGGACAGGAGCAGCCAAGATACTAAAGCGTATAAGAGGAGGAGCTCCATGGCAGGAGGTCAACTGCTCTATATATCCACAAGGCTCATATGGTAATGGAGCTGCCATGCGATCACCTATAGTAGCTCTGTATTATCATCATGACCCAGAGCAGATAAACACTGCCGTAGAGAGAGTATCCGAAATCACACATGCCCATCCTCTGGCAATAGAGGGAGCCAAGCTTATATCTCATAGTGTATCTATAGCCCTGAATAAGTTAGGCTTTGAGGAGCTATATCAAGAGTTGCTACTACTAAGTAAGCTAGAGATATATCAAAAGAGACTGGCTATTGCAAAAGAGTGGATAGATAACAAAGAGTGGATAGATAACAAAGAGGAGATAGATAGCAAGCGTGTAGTCAAGGAGCTAGGCAATGGTATCGCAGCAGCAGATTCCTGTGTGACAGCTATATATATCGCCTATGCTTTTATAGACTTACCATTTATGGATATGCTAAAGTTCATCCAAAAGTGTTCAGGAGATACTGACACTATAGCTGCTATGGCAGGAGCTATATGGGGTGCATACAATGGTATAGAGGGCTTACCACAGGAAGAAATAGCACAGCTAGAGTCTACTAAAGAGATAGAGCAGTATGCTGTTGAGTTATATGGACTAGGAGTTTAAATGATAATTTATATACATGGTTTTGGTGGTAGTGGAGAGGGTAGTAAAGCTAAGCTATTTAGAACATATTTTAAGGATATTGATGAGGGTTTTATAGCTCCATCCCTGTCTTATGTTCCAGAGTTGGCTATCAAGACTCTAGAGGAGCTTATACAATCATATGATGATGTGAAGCTCATAGGCTCATCACTGGGTGGATTTTATACTATCTATCTGGCTCATAAGTATAATCTTCAAGCAGTTTTACTAAATCCATCTATATATCCATACAAAACATTGAGCAAAATGTTAGGCAAAGCACCAAATTTTTATGATGAGAGTAGCTATGAGTGGACAGAGACTCATATATCTATGCTCAAGAGTTATGAAGTTGAAAAAGTAAAGAAGAGTCTCTTTATGCTGATGGTACAAACAGGAGATGAGCTTCTAGATTACAAAGAAGCCGTAGATAAACTACAAGACTCTAGGATGATTATAGATAAGGGTGGTAGTCATGGATTTGATGATATAGAGAGGCATTTTGAGGCTATTTGTAGATACTTGGATATATCAAAACCAAAAGAGCAATAGTATGGTAGAGTTATAAACTCTCCATCTCTTTTAGTGTCACCATGAGAGCATTTAGCTTGTTTTGTACCTCTAGGTACTCTAGCTCTGGTACAGAATCAGCTACTACACCCGCTCCAGCTTGTAGAGTGATGGCATCCTCTTTGATGAGTGATGTTCGTATGGCTATGGCTGAGTCCATGTCTCCAGTGAAAGAGAAGTATCCTACGCTACCGCTATAAAAGCCTCGTTTTAGACCTTCAAACTTGGCTATGAGTTCCATAGCTTTGATTTTGGGTGCTCCAGTCATTGTTCCGGCGGTAAATGTGGCACGAAACAGATCAAACATATCTCTATCTTCATCTATCATGGCTACTACATCAGATACCATATGCATCACATGAGAGTATTTCTCTACACGCATGATATCTGGTACTGTGACTGTGCCAGTCTTGGCTACACGACTTACATCATTGCGACCTAGATCTATGAGCATGAGATGTTCTGCACACTCTTTTGGATCATTTAGCATCTCCTCTTCTAGCTCTCTATCTCTCTGTTTTGTAGCACCTCTCTTGCGTGTTCCTGCTATAGGGCGTATTAGGATCTCTCCATCAGTCAGACGCACCATGACCTCTGGGCTAGAGCCACATATAGAAAAGTCCTCAAAGTCTAGTAAAAATAGGTAAGGAGAAGGGTTCTTAGACCGCAAAACTCGGTAGAAGCTTAGAGGGTCGATATATCCTTTTTGTGTATACCGATTGGATGGCAACATTTGAAATACATCACCGGCCCTTATGTGCTCCTTAGCTTCATCTACTATACTCTCAAATCTCTCTTTGCTGATAGCAAATGAGCCTTCGCCATGTAGTATGGTTGGTTTGATATCTAGAGGTTTGTGTGCTTTATATAGTAGAGACTCGATTGTAGCTACTAGTTCTGGGTTTTGGTTATCTGGGTCTATTATAGTAAGTTTTGCACTTTTATGAGAAAAGCCCAATATGAGGTTTGGTCGTACTAGATCTAGATCAGGAGTGTTTAGTGTATCTTTGAGATCATCCATATATTTATGTAGAGTTGGCTCAAATACCTTGACCATATCATAAGCTATAAAACCGATAAACCCATCTACAAAGCCAAAGCCAGCTTCATCGGCTAACTCTTTGTATCTATCTTGATCTAACTGTTTG
>DAOUPF010000246.1 GCA_030626265.1 Sulfurovum sp. | reverse complement strand
CTCTTTTTGATTGAGCTTATCTATCTTGGTAAATAGTGCTAGATATCTCTGATCAGGTCGTATAAAGCTCTCTATATACTCTTGCACTTCATTATCTATCTTTGCATTTGGATGACGTGCATCACGTAGGTGTATAAATAGCCTGATAGATACTCTTCTCTCTATAAACTCCACTAAGTTTTTCTGCCATACTTCTTTGAGGCTTTTAGATACTTTAGCATATCCAAATCCAGGCAGATCAACATAACGCATCATATATGGTGTCTCTCCTACTCTATACTCAATCTCAAAGAAATTGATCAACTGTGTTTTTCCTGGTGTAGATGAACTCTTAGCTAGGTTTTTGCGTTTTGCTAGTGTATTTATAGTAGAGCTTTTTCCTACATTAGATCTACCTAGATAGACCACTTCACTCATACTGTCATCTAGAGAATCTGATATACTCTGTGCTGATTTTATAAATTTGGAGTTTACAACTCTTGGTATTTGCATTACTAACTTCCTTATTTCATATCAAAAACTAATTTGGCTTGTTTTGATTTGGCACCTTCTATAGAAAAACCACCTGTTTTTGCATTGATATATATCTTTTCACCTGATATATCTCTCTTGTTGACTTTGTCTTTCACTCGCACTGAACCACTCAACACATATGTACCTTTTTTTGGTATGTATGTTATACTCTTGCAAGTTCCTTGATAGTTTGCTTTCTTCTTCTTTATACGAAACTTCACTCCACCAGTTGCCTTATATGACTTAGTACTATTGTCATCTGCAAAATAAACTATAATGTTATTTGCGTCTATAGTAGTAGATCCTTGGCTTATATGTGCGTTACCTATAAAGCTAACTTTTTTATCCGCATCTGCAGCGATAAATTTATCAGCAGTAACCTCAAGCTTTTCTGCAAAAAGAGACAAAGAAAATAGGAGCAAAAGTAAGATTTTTTTCATGTAAAAGTCCTGATTTAATGTAAAGAGAATTATATCTTATTTTATTTAATACGGTTGTTTAACCTATATTATCTCTTCGGTCTACTCTGTTCACATCGGATCAAGGCTGATTGGGCAGAGTTTTCATTTGGGTATGCCCCAAAATGCCTTTTAGCTACCTTGTCACATGCTAGATGACTTCTAATACATCCATCATAGCTGATTCCTGAATCTATAATCTTTCTGTCATAGCAGACATTCAGCCCTTCTACTACATACTCTGGACATGCAACTTTTTTTGCTCTCAACCATGAACCTTGTTTTCTCTGAGTAAGTACTAGCTCTGCTCTTGGACCTTCCATATCATCTACTACAAAAGATAGCGTATCTAGCTGTAACTTCATATCTTTTCCAAGCTCTAACTGCCCACTATCGCACTCTCCACCACAGGCAAACTTACCTTTTTCTTTGTGACAGATGATATAGTTATGACGATAAATCTTACCAGATACTTTTGCCACTAGAGCAATCAGCTTTTGTTCTTTAGTCTGACTTTTTGTCCAGATATAAACCTCTTCTATCGGTTTGATCTCATCTTTAGCCAAATGCTTCTTTCCAGGTGCTACCCAGCTATCCCAAGCAATCAAACTGGAGGTGTCATACTGCCAACAAGTTCTACTCTTTGCTTTATATATTTTTCCACTATATGGCTTTTGAGGTTTATTTATAGATTTTAAGGTAGCCATTTTTTGCTTTTTAATTTGATCTAAAAACTTTTTATTATTTTGTAGCGTTTTATCAGCATATTTTATAGCATAAGGGTGATACTTCACTGCTGCTAGTACTATCTTTTTGTCCTTTTTCAAGCTAGGATTTGCGTATTTTAGTGCTCTAGATGTATCTTTAACCGCAGCCAGTACAACCTCTCTATCATTTCTCAAACTTTTATCAGCATACTCCAATGCCAATCCATCACTGCTCACTGCTTCCAAGACAATCTGCTTATCTTTTCTCAAATCTTTAACGGCATATTTCAATGCTGTACCATACTTTTTAACAGCAATCATAACAATCTCTCTGTCACCTCTAATTTTCTTATCAAAATTACCAAGATAAACATCACCATACTTCTTTATATTTTTTATGATTGTCTCTCTACTTTCTGTTATAACTTTAGCTACAACTTGCTCAGCAAAACAGACCAATGATAGTAATATCCATATATTTTTTTTCATATTATTTATCCCAATTTTTATTTTATAGTTAGTCAATACTATAGATAGCTTTCTACTCGTTCCCATCCGTCCTCGGTGGGAATGCATACGAGAACTAAATCTACCAAAACCTCTCCACCTCAATCAACCCTTGCATACCTTCATAATCCCTAGCAGAAGAGTATCTCCAGTGTTTAGCTTCATCTACATAACCTCTCTTTACAGGATTATGATGAATGTAGTTTATCTTAGCAATCATTATAGCATCTGTCTGTATAAGTTTTGGTTGGTATCCCTCTTGCCATATCTGATAAGTTCTATCTATTTTATGAGCTTTTTTATAGAATCTAAACTGCTCTAGTAGTGTTTGAGCATTCTCTTTTTGTAAGAGGTTAAGAAGTACTTTTGCAGTAAATGATTTGAAGTGTCTCATGCTCTTACTTATATCATCACTTTGAGCAATAAGGTGTAGATGGTTTTCAAGTATTACATAAGCATAGAGTTTTAGGTTCTCTTCTTTTTGTAGATGCCTCAAGCTATCTATTATTATCTGTACACTCTCTTGTCTTGTAAATATTGGTAGCCAATTGAGTATAGTACAAGTTAAAAAATATGGATGTGTTGGTTCATATATTTTGTATCTGCTTCTTCCCATTGGGTATTGTAGCTTTTTTAGGGTTAAGAGACTATTTTGTTAGTGTTGCTCTCGTATGCATTCCCACCGAGGACGGATGGGAACGAGTAAAATCGATAGATTTATTGTATCATGTTTTTCTTTTGTATGGGGGCTGATTGGTTACTTAGTGGTGGTTTGTATCATAAGTATAAGGCTACCACGGAGACCGTGGGAGCCAGTAAGAGAAAAGTTGAGCTAGATATTTTATATCTGATAGAAAAAATGACTGAAATTCTTTGAAAATTAGTCATTTTTTACTGGGGTTATTGTTTGGGACAGTGGTACATAACACAGCAAACATCAACCAGTTAAGTACACCATCTGGCTATTAAAATTATGTTCATTCCGACTACTACAAAAAACATATTAAAATTAATAAGCTTTT
>DAOUPF010000363.1 GCA_030626265.1 Sulfurovum sp. | reverse complement strand
GAGATCTTGTGATATAGTTAGATGTGACTCTACCACTGTCTTTTAGCCTGATGGTATTATCTCCAGCTATATTTACACCATCCAATTCAAGTAGTACATCCCCTTTTTTTATAACACCGTCTGCTGAAGAGTTATTCATAACATGAGTAACCAATACTCCATCTCTATCCCCAAGATCATAAAACTCTCTAATATTTTTATTCTCTATAGGTTGGATCATGATACCATCATCTGGATAGCCATCATACTTACCATCTTTTATATCATCAAAAAAATGCTGTATCACTTCTGTTGGTACCAGATACCCTATACCATCAGCAGATGACAGAGATTGAAGAGCTATACCTACTATCTCTCCCTCTTTATTAAATGCTGGCCCACCACTGTTGCCAGAATTTATAGCTGCATCTATCTGTATGGTTAAATGATCCATGTATCCATGAGAATAGTTTTGATGCTCGATACGAGAGACTATACCTTTAGTAGTGGATATCTCATCTCCACCTAGAGGATAACCATAAACTACTACACTATCTTGTCGATATGGAAGACCTCCAAATATCTGAGGTGAGGTGCCACCAAAGAAGGTCACATCATTAACTTCAAGCAGTGCCAAGTCAGCCTCATGTGCTATCCATTTGACCTTTGCGATGTACTTTTTTGCATCATTACTCTTTTTGACTTGAATAAAAGTACCATCACTTACCACATGTGCCGCAGTAAGTATCAGATGATCATTGATGATCACTCCTGTACCACTAGATGAAAGACTATTGCCTTTTTGCCATGGTCTGTAATATCCAGTTTTTATAGATGCTGTATATATCTTTACCACCGATGAACTTATCTGTTCTATCTGCTTCTTACTATGCACGGGAGAACCAAGGAGCAGTAAAGGCATTAATATCAATGGCAGGAGTAGTCTTTTCATTATTTTTCCTTTGTATGAATACTGTATTATATCACAAGGATTTAGAGGCTAGATTAGTTTAAGCTCTAAATAATTATGCCCAAATAATCGATATATAAATAAAAAAGAACTATATTAAGATATAATAAATCTACGAAAAAATAATTAACATATTAACTAATATTATACTAATTCTATTTTCGCTATAATCAGCTCTAATGAATCTGCAAATAATGGAGAATGCATGAATGACCATAATTTAGATGACTTAATCATCGGAGAACCAACACAAGCAACTAATAAATCAAAAAGTATACTAGCTATCATAGCTCTCATCGTAATCATACTACTAGTAGGAATACTACTATCCAAGATGATACTAGAATCTCCTGAAGATGATATCATACTACCAGATAATAACCAAACAGAATTTGTAAGTCCAGATCTTATACCTGTAGTTAATGATGATAAAGAGAGTAATGATGAACTCACTCCTATAAAAAAAGAGGAGCTTCCAGAACCAGAACCAAAAGAGAAGCCTAAAAAGAAAATAGAAAAACCTAAGCCTAAGCCAACTCCAAAAAAAGAAGAACCTAAAAAAATAGAAGAACCCATAAAGCCTAAACCAGTCAAACCTAAACCAGTCAAACCCAAACCAATCAAAAAAGAACCTATCAAAGAACAGGTTAAAAAGCCTGTAAAAAAACCAGCTAAACCTAGTGAACTGTTTAGTAAAAATAAATCTGTATATTATGTGCAGGTAGGTGCATTTAACAAAGACCCAAATCCAAAATATCTAAAAAAGATAAAAGATGCTGGATTTAACTATATCATAAACAAAAATGAAAAAACTCGAAGAGTGAGAGTAGGCCCTTATGGCTCATATGCTGAAGCAAAAACAGCGGTCAGTGACATCAATAGCTCTATAGGCACAGCAGGCTTTGTAATCAAGAGTAAGAAGTGATAAAAACTATACTGTTTGACCAGCTTACTCATTTAGCTCTATATGGAGAGATCAAAAATATCTTTCCTGATGAGATAACTATGCTTTTTGAGAGTGTAGTAAACACAAGTGATGGCAACTTTAGTTTCATCTCTATAGGAGCAAAAGAGCGAATACGCTATGAAGATAACCAAACTCATTATACTAATGAG
>DAOUPF010000281.1 GCA_030626265.1 Sulfurovum sp. | reverse complement strand
TATCTTTTTTGGAGTTAAAGGCAAAATAGGTTATAGTATTTTATTAACTAGTAGGAGTTATAGCGGAGATTTTTAATTGAAATACTAGAAGGATAAAAATGAAGCGATTATTGATAGTAATACTATTCTCAGTAATAAGTTTATGTGCAGGAGAAGTTGAAGATAATCAAAATGCATGTAAAGCAGAGGTTGCGATAGGCTGTCAAAATCTTGGTGATTTTTACTATAAAGGAAAAGGTCTAAAACAGGACTATTTAGAAGCAGCGAACTATTATACAAAGGCTTGTGCTAATGGTTATCTCGGTGGGTGCAGTGCTCTTGCGTCTATGTATGAAATGGGTCAAGGTATAAGTAAAGATATTGCTAAAGCAACCGATCTCTATGCCAAAGCGTGTAAGGGTGATGACTTTAAGGGATGTTATCGTAGTGGAATGATTTATAAAGAGGGAAAGGGAGCTGATAAAGAGGATTATCTACGAGCAAAAACATTTTTTCGTAGGGCTATAATGGATGGTGATCTACGTGCATCTAAGATTTATAGAGAGTTGAGTGCAGTTGAACTTTACTCTACAGAAGAGTCCGAAGATACTAACTTTTCTGATACTTTTGATGAAAACAACTTTAGCAAAGTAAAGATAAATGGCAAATGGGGGATAAAAGATACTAAAGGTGGATGGCTGTTCAAGCCGCAATTTGACTACATAGGGGAAGATGATTATAGTGGGAGCTTGGTTTATGATGGTGGACTGTTTTTGGTAGTTCAGCATGGTAAAAAAGGTATCGTCAATACAAAAGGTAAATGGGTCCTCAAGGAGTATGATGAGATACTTCATGGGCAGGAATATATGATAGTTGACATAAATGGTTGGGTTAAAGTAAAGATCAATGGTAAATGGGGTGCTGTAGATACTGATGGTAAATGGATATTTAAACCACAGTTTGATGATGTTGAAATCTTTACAGTACGTGGTCAGCTAACAGTCAAGCATAATGGGAAGTGGGGATTTATAGATACAAAAGGTAAGTGGGTTATCAAGCCTAAGTATGATGAAGTTTATCTGTTTGCTGAAAATGATGCTACTGGTTTTGGGAGAATCCTGCGAAATGGCAAGGAAGGGTATATGAGTGATATAGATGGATTATTGTTAGAGCCTGTCCTTGATAGAAATAAGAATAGTCCTACTCTTGAAAGTATGTATATTTTAAATAAAACTGGCTTAATTGCAATGCATGGTGATTCTGACAAGCTAGGTATTTTAAATAAAAAAGGCAATTGGGTACTTGAGCCAAAATTTGATGCTATAGAGATACTTGAAGATCTTATATATGTTCAATTTGCTAATCAGGAGGGATACACTACTTTTAATGGAAAGTATTTGAACTTTACTAGTGATGAACTATATAAAGTTTTGAATTCTAATTAAAATAAGCCCAAAAACTATGTCAAAGGAACATTTATGAAACTACTTAAAATTACACTTCTCCTCTTGCTTATATTTAGCTCAAATATATTTGCAAAAGAGAGCCTTATAATCAATATATTATCAATAGATGCAAAAGAGGTAAAAATAGAGGTAATAAACAGAAGTCATAAGACTATTAAGTTCTGGCAGATGAATTTGCAAATATTTAAAAATAATAAATGGGTACAAGAAATGCCTAATATAAGTTGTCCTTGCGGAAGAAAGTGTATGAGAACAGTATTTAAAATAAAGCCAAAAGAGTCTAGTTTATTTTTCTGGAAGAAAACAAATAATAGATGCGAAAAGCTTTATGGAGAGTTTAGATTTGGTATAAACGAAAATGGGGTAATAGCCCATAGTAAAAGTTTTGAGATAAAAAAAGATGATATTTGACAATGGCACTAAAATATAAAACTATACTCTTTAACAATCTTGATATAAAATTAGCTATAATTATCCACTACAAATCCCATATTTAGGATGATGCATGAAAAAACTACTAAAGACAAGTGATGTAAAAACCATAGAAGATGCCATAGAGTTGGTGGAGCAGAGGGGAATAGCCCAGATAAAGGTCGCTGCTACTGACATCGATGGAATACTTCGTGGAAAGTATATAAACAAAGCCAAATTTATATCTACACTCAAAAATGGGCTTGGATTTTGTGATGTGATATTTGGTTGGGATAGTGCTGATGAGCTTTATGGTGAGGACTCTATTACTGGATGGAAGACGGCTTTTCCTGATGCATTGGGGCATATAGATGTCACTAGCTGTAGAGAGTTGCCACTAGAGCAGAACTCTATACTGTTTCTGTTAGATTTCTCAGAAGGTGGCAAACATAGTGCCGTATGTCCAAGATCCTTATTAAAGAGAGTCATAAATCAGGGGCAAGATATGGGTGTCTCATTTGCTGCTGCTGCAGAGTTTGAGTTTTTTATGTTTAGCGAGACTCCTCAGAGTGTGAGAGAAAAGAACTATCAGGGTTTGACCAATTTCACTCCTGATATGTTTGGTTATTCTGTTATCCGAAATAGTGTACATGCTGATTTTTATCATGAGTTGATGGAGCTGTGTCTGGAGATGGATATGCCTATAGAGGGTATCCATACAGAGACTGGGCCTGGAGTGCTTGAGGCGGCACTGCTCTATGATGATTTGCTAAAGGCTGCTGATAAGGCAATACTATTTAAAACTTTTACAAAAGTTCTAGCACAAAAAAGCTCTCTCATGGCTACATTTATGGCTAAATATTCCAACAAATATCCAGGACAGTCTGGACATCTACATGTATCGGCTATAAAGAAAGGTAAATCACTATTTTTTGATGATACCAAAGAGCATACTATATCTGATGAGATGAGATACTTTATAGGTGGTCAGCAGAAACTGATGCCAGAACTACTCTCCATGATA
>DAOUPF010000273.1 GCA_030626265.1 Sulfurovum sp. | reverse complement strand
GTAAAGTACTCTTCTATAACAGTATTGTCTACTTTTTTCTGTTCTGCACGAAGATTATGTGATCTTTTATAAAAGATATATTTCTCTATGATACCCATTGAGCTTAGCTTATCATATATCGACAATAATAAATCAGTATTTTTTGATAGATCTTTTTGGAATTCGAGTATAAATAGTCTCTCTATATTTTCCACATCACATATGCTCTTTGCCTCTACCTCTGATGTTACAAAAAATAGTATCTCTTCTATGGAAAACAGTGACTCTATATCCTCTGCAAATCTCTCCAATAGTACATTTATCTCTTTGCTCTGCTCGAAATTATAATCAGCATTTCTAAGGTATCGATATAGCTTTGGTTTAGATTTACGCCAGTTATATAATGTATTTATCTGTACTTCAAAATTTTGTGATATCTCTTTATTACTTAACATTGTTTAATCCTTTTTTTATCTGTTCTTCATCTACTATCGAATAGGTTGCTGTTGCAAATGCTATCATAGTGTCTTTTGCAAAGATTTCTATCGTTGTAAATGCTGTTCTTTTAGTGCGATTTACTACTCTGGCTTCTGCTATCAGTATCTCACCAATAGCAGGTTTTAGATAGTTAATCTTTAGCTCTATAGTAACACTAGTGTATCCAATATCTAGCTCTGAGATCACTGCATACCAACCACAGTGGTCAGCTAGTGTAGCTATGGCACCACCATGTACTACACCTAAATGCTGTTTATGATGAGGGCGTATCTCAAAAGCCAGTTGAGCATAGCCATCACTCAAGTCTATCAGCTCACCACCGATATACTCTAGGAAGTCTATACTCTCTTTGGCTAGTTGATTAAACTGCATCTCTCACTATGACCCCATCTGCCTCTAGCATTGATATCGCTTCATTTATATCTGAATCTGAGACTTTTATGATAAATGCACCTCTGTCATTACTATTGACTGTGTAAGTATACTGTATATCTATTCCTGATAGTGCTGACACTACTCTGTTGAGGCAACCTATCTTGTCTAGTATCTCTACTACTATCACTGATGTTATCTTGGCAGATATACCATTGTCCTCTAGTATCTCTTTTGTACTTTTAGCATCATTTACCATCATCCGTAGAATTCCAAAGTCTCCAGCTTCTACTAGGTTTATTGTATCTATTGAGACTTTATTATCAGCTAAAATCTTGGTAATCTCATTTAATCGTCCTGTTTTATTCTCTAGAAATATAGAGAGCTGATCAACATGTTTATTCATTTTACTTCCTTTTATCTATAACTCTAACTGCTTTGCCTACACTTCTCTCTATGCTTCTAGGCTCCACTAGCTTGACATTTGCATTTATGTAGAGATTGTTGAGTAGGCTTGCTTGTATATCTTTTTTTATCTTTTCCATCTCTCCAACACTATCCATGAGTATATCATCACTAATCTCTACTAGTACCTCTAGCTTATCTAAGTGACCTTTTTTATCTGCTACTATCTGATAGTTTAGGGTCACACCCTTACTGTTGGCTATGACATGCTCTACTTGTGATGGGTATATATTGACTCCATTTACTATGAGCATATCATCAGCACGACCTACTATACTCTCCATGCGTGAATGTGTTCTGCCACATTTACAAGGCTCTTTTATGATAGATGTTATATCCCCTGTTCGGTAGCGGATTATTGGCAATGCCTGCTTGGTCAGAGTAGTGATCACTAGCTCACCTCTCTGTCCATCTGGCATAGCTTCACCTGTCTTTGGATCTATAATTTCAGCCAAGAAGTGATCTTCAAATATATGTAATCTATCACTATGAGCACAGCTACAGCTAACCCCTGGGCCAATGATTTCAGATAATCCATATACCTCATGATAGTTTATACCCCATATCTTAGCTACTTCTGCTTTCATTCCTGGGCTTGTTGGTTCTGCACCAAAGATACCTGACTTTAGCTTGTAATCTTTTCTAAAGTCACTTCCTGCTTTTTTTGCCACTTCTGCCATATGTAGGGCAAATGATGGTGTACAAGCTAGTATAGTTGCTCCAAAATCTTTCATCAACATCAACTGCCTATCAGTAAATCCACCACTTGCAGGTACTACTGTAGCTCCTACATGTTCTGCTCCATAGTGAAATCCAAGTCCACCAGTAAATAGCCCATATCCATATCCATTATGGACTACATCGTCGGCATTGGTTCCTGACATTGTATAGACTCTAGCCATCACTTCAGCCCAGACAGACATATCATGATCATTGTAGCCTACTACCGTTGGCTTTCCTGTAGTTCCACTAGAACTGTGTATTCGTACTACCTGATTCATAGGCACACAAAATAACCCAAATGGATAGTGATCTCGAAGATCTTGCTTTTTGGTAAATGGCAATTGTTGTATATCATCTATACTCTTGATATCCTCTGGCAAGAGACCTAGCTCATCAAACTTCTTCTTATAAAAAGGGTTTATAGCATATACCCTACTTGCTGTCTCTTTGAGTCTTCTTGTTTGTGTCTCCTCTATAACCTCTCGTGGTGCACTCTCTGCCTTGCTCCAAATCATACTTCCTCCTCCTTTGCATCCACCATTGCTTTGTCTAGTATCTGTATATTTTGTTCTGCTACTTTTGCATTCATCTTAGTGATAGCAGCTTTTACCTCATCTACAGAGAATGGAAAGTTCTTGTCATTAACAAGGGCAATTCCTAACATATAGACATTGAGCCCTTGGATAGGGAACTCTCCATACTCTGCTTTGTGAAATGCATCTATCCTAGCTACACTCTCAAATGGCAAAGGAGGAAGTGTATCTTTGGCTCTAGCATTTGTGACAAAAGTACCTCCAAGTCTCAAAAACATTATATTTCGTAAACCCTCATTTATCTCTAGGGATATCATCAGGTCAGCTTGTCCTTTG
>DAOUPF010000146.1 GCA_030626265.1 Sulfurovum sp. | reverse complement strand
GCACCATTTTGGGTACTTGTAGGTGCTCAAATGCCATCAGTTCTAGTAGAAGCTGGCTATATTACCCACCCACAAGACCGAAAACGACTATTCTCCTCAACATACCAAAATCTCATAGCCAAAGGCATAGCCCAAGGAGTTAGTAACTACTTTGCCAACCGTGAGAGAGAGCTGGAATAAAATTTAGTATATGAGTTAAGAAACAAGACTATTTTTTTGCTTGCTCCTTAAATATTTTCTTAATATCACGGATAATGATAAAGTTTTTATCTGCTTTTTTTGAGAGTAGTGATGGAATTTGTGTGGTATGAGAATTATACATAAACTCAAAGAACAAAAACTGCTTTTTCGCCTCTGCTAGTAGTTTTTTGCTCTCTTCATTATTGAGCTTATTTTCAAATAATATTTTTAAGTTTATACTATAGTTATCTATTATTTTTTTAACTTCAACTTCATAGTTTGGTACATCTATTTTCCATATTCTCATGAGGTAGTCTATAGTTACTTCTAGCGGTTTGCGGCATAGTTTACCAGTTAGAGATATGAGCTCTAACTCAGGAGTTGCTAGAGGTTGTGTTCCTGCTAGTAGTTTGTTTATCATAGTTAAAAAATTCTTTTGAATCTTTAGAGCATTCTCTTTTGTTGGAGTAATCTCAAGCATTTTTTTGCTCTCATTCCATAGAAGCAGTGCTTCATCAAATGCTTTCTTCCCATCAGTATTAGAGCCTAACTTTTCATAAAAATAAGATTTTACATCATGCATTCTCTTGTCATATATAGGTATTGCTTTTTTTAGATTTTCTTTAGGGTTGTTGAAGTTGCTATTGAGCCCTATCATAACATATGCATTGAGCATCTGCTGACTTTGTGTCATCTGTAGGCAATTGGTACTAAATGTCTCTAGTAATGGCTCACCTTTTTTAAATGGTTCTATCTCAAATGCAGATGCCATTTCAATGACAACAAAGAGACTTAAAACTATACTTTTGATATATATCATCTTATGTATTCCTATTAATTATTTTTATTAATAGTAATACTATACATAAAAATATATTAATATTATATTAAATATTATATTAAATATGATAGTAGTTTTTTCATTGAATCTTCTCAAATAATTATATTTTAGTATGCTCTGCTTATATTGATTTAAAAGTATAGAAGTAATATAATAGAGAATACTTGAACTAGAAAGGATATATTATGGCATTAGATACACTTCAAGCATTTTTAGGTTGGTGTTCGATTATAAATATTGGAATACTATTGTGGTGGTCCCTATTTATCATTTTTGCTCATGATTTCTTATATGCTTTTCATGGTAGATGGTTTAAAATCTCTGTTGAGACATTTGATGCTATACATTATGTAAGTATGGCATTTTTCAAACTTACAATTTTTATTTTCAATGTTGTGCCATACTTTGTACTATTGATTATAAACTAAGTATATCATTGGCTGCTCTGATACCAGATGCCCATGCAGCGGTGATACCTCTACTCGTACCTGCTCCATCTCCTATGATATAGTAGGCATCTTTGACCATGAAAGCATCATTTATAAATGCTGGTTTATTGGAGTAAGTCTTGATTTCTGGATAGTAGATGATAGTAGATGGGTGCAGGACTCCTGGGATGATAGTGTCTAGCATTTTGAGAGATTTCCATATGTCTCTGAGTATCTTTGCTGGCATACATAGAGATAGGTCTCCTGCCACTGCATTTTTTAGAGTAGGCTCGAAGTCATATATGTCACTGTTGAATGTCTCTTTTTTGCTACGAGACCCTAGCCTGAAGTCTCCAACTCTTTGCATGATGACAGATCCTCCACTAAGCTGCATCACCATCTGACCTAGTATCTTGCCAAACTTTTGACCACTCACTACAGGTTCAGTGAGTCTGATAGTCTTTAGCATAGCAAAGTTGACTAGTCCATTTGAATTGTTGTACTCTCTTGATAGTGAGTGACCATTGACTGAGTAATAGCCCTTATACTTCTCTCTGACTATATGTGCAGAGCCTGAATTGGTACAAAATGTTCTAACTTTACCGGGAAAGAGAATTTTTGGATCATAATAATCTCTGACTATAGGATAGTTCTCCTCTTTTGTCTCAATCCTAACTCCAATATCAACGATGTTATCACTATATTCAACTCCTAGAGTATTCATCTGCTCTTGGAGCCAATCATAATCAGCTCTTCCTGGAGCTAAAATAAGGTGATCAAAGGATAGAATTGTGCCACAAGATAGGGTAAGTTCTTTTTTGTCACTAGATACCTCTTTTGCCTCTGTATCGATAGCTACAGTTACTCCCAGAGTGTTAAGTTCTTCTATAAGTCCATTGATGAGCTGAGATGATTTATCAGTGCCTACATGAGCTTGGTCTATGGAGAGTATCTTTACATGTATTTTTTTGGCTCTTTTTTGATACTTTTCGACATTGACTCTTGTCTCTAACTTTGGGTTTAGATGTGTTTTGACTTCAGAGAGTAGATTATCTACTTCTTCTTTCTCCCAATGCTCCATAGGAAAACCCACAGGATATGTATAGTTCTGCTTACAATCATTTCTAAGACCACCAGAGCTTATCTTTTTCTTCTCCAGCAACAGTATAGATTTGTCAGAGTTCTCAGCTATCTTAAAAGCAGCCCCTAATCCAGCAGGTCCTGAACCAACTATGATGACATCATAAGATGGTTTGATATTTTGCTTATTCATTACTGTAGAATCCCTTAATGATGAAGATAAATATATAAAGTTTTAAAATTAATTATGGCAGACACAGCTTATCGCTGTGCTACCAACTTTCTACGCATATATGCTATTTTCTCTTGTAGCGGCAAGTGTTTTGGGCAGTGATCGTCACATGCTAGTAGGCTCATACAAGCAAAAATACCATCATCATCACCGACAAGCTCATAGAAGTCTGCATCTGTTCTGTGGTCATGTGGGTCTATCTGGAATCTTGCTACTCTGTTGAGTCCAGCTGGTCCTACAAAGTCAGGTCTCATGAGGGCAGTGGCACATGATGTGACACATAGTCCACACTCTATACAGCGATCTAGCTCAAATGTTTCATCTGCAACATCAGGGTCCACTGGCTCTTCTAGAGCTGAGATGTCATGTACTTCGTTTGTGTGTATCCATGACTCTACTCGTTCACACATTGCATCCATCCATTTACCTGTGTTTACAGACAAGTCTTTGATGAGTTCAAATGCAGGCATAGGCATGATCTGAATCTTGGCATCTGGTTAGTCTGCTGTAAGTGTTCTACATGCTAGTAGTGGCTTTCCATTGATTACCATACCACAAGATCCGCATATTCCAGCTCGACATACAAAGTCAAATGAGAGGTCAGCATCTAGAGTATCACGGATGATATTTAGTGCTATAAATAGTGTCATTCCTGGACTCTCAGTAACCTTATACTCTACAAATGCAGGTTTTGAATCCAAGTCTCTTGGGTTGTACTTGAGAATTGAGAATGTTAATTCTCTTCCTTTTTTTATATCTTTACTCATAACCAACTCCTAGACGCTCATTTTTTTCTTTGTAGTTTAGAGGAAGCTCATATGGCATCAATGCATCTTGAATCTCAAATCTATCTTTGCCTTCTTCTTCCATTTTCTCTCTGATGTTATCTACTTCTTCTTGTCGTTTCTCAGATAGTTCATGCTCTATAGTCATACCCTTTGCTCCATATCCACGGAATGCAGGAGGTATCTCCATCTTCATGATGTCTAAATCTTCATATGAGATATCAGGTAAAGTTCCATCTTCATCTGTCCATGTTGTAATAGTTCTCTTTAGCCAGTTGGCATCATCTCGTTTGAGATAATCCTCTCTATAGTGTGCACCTCTGGACTCTGTACGAAGTAGTCCACCATATGCTACACAAAGTGCTAGTTTGAGCATTCGTGGTACACGATAAGCCTCTTCTAGCTCTGGGTTACCAGACTTTACTTTGCTCTTGACGCTAGCTTTTTTACTACGTACAAGAAGCTCTTGGAGTTCATCTACTGCA
Organism: Sulfurovum sp.; assembly: GCA_030626265.1. Taxonomy (GTDB): domain Bacteria; phylum Campylobacterota; class Campylobacteria; order Campylobacterales; family Sulfurovaceae; genus JAAXPZ01. The sequence goes on along the minus strand of DAOUPF010000146.1, from coordinate 661 downwards.
CTCTGTAGTCCATCACCATTTCGGAAGATTCCTACATCATCATCCATGATAGCTTGCATTCTCTTTTTGATAGGGAAGATATCTTCACCATCCTCACGAGCTAAAATCTCATCTATATAGTTGATCTCTTTGTCTACAGCAGCTTGTATTACTTTTGTACCTATATTAGTATCATTATCTTCACAGTAGTGGGCAAAGTAGTTTCCTACTATCATACCAGCAACTACTGTCTCAGATACAGAGTTTCCGCCCAAACGGTTAAATCCATGCATATCCCAACATGCTGCTTCACCACATGAGAATAGACCTTTAAGAGTCTGGGATTCTCCAGTTTTGTCAGTTCGTATACCACCCATAGAGTAGTGCTGTGCAGGTCGCACTGGTAGCCATCCTGCTGGACCTTCATCTGCTGGGTCTATACCGTTGAACTGTTCGGCTATCTCTTGAACATCTCGCAAGTTTTTCTCGATATGCTCTCGACCTAGTATAGAGATATCTAGCCATAGGTGATCACCAAAGTCTGATGGTACTCCCTTGCCATTACGGACATGCTCCATCATACGACGACTAACTACATCTCGTGAAGCTAGGTCTTTTTTCTCTGGTTCATAGTCTGGCATAAATCTATATCCATCTACATCTCGCAAGACTCCACCATCTC
>DAOUPF010000240.1 GCA_030626265.1 Sulfurovum sp. | reverse complement strand
TCTATTTATCCTGGGAACAGAGAGACATGAGAGTCGCCGTATAGACAATCAGCTTCGTGGACGAAGTGGTCGTCAAGGTGATCCAGGTGAGAGTCAGTTTTTCTTGAGTCTTGATGATAACTTATTGCGTATATTCGGTGGAGATAAGATTCGTAACATCATGAATAAACTAGGTGTCGAAGAGGGAGAGTACATAGATTCTAAGCTAGTGACTAGAAGTGTAGAGAAAGCACAAAAGAAAGTAGAATCTATGCACTACGAATCTCGTAAAAGTATCCTAGAGTATGATGATGTAGCAAACCACCAGAGAAAAGCGATATATGCATTTAGAAACCAACTGTTAGACCCTGAGTTTGATATAGATAGCAAGATAGAAGAAAACCGAGAGTCTTTTGTCAATACGCTACTAAACAATGTTGAGATATATGATGGTGCACCATCAGAAGACTTTAACCTAGAGGGCTTTACTAAGCAAATACAGGAAAATATCAATGTCGTTATAAATCCAGAGACACTCAAAAATAAAGAGCCTCATGAGATGAGAGAGATAGTACTAGTGGAGCTGAAAAAAATATATGATGAGAAGATGTCTATATTTGTACCTGAGCAGAGACAAGAAATAGAGAGCATGTTGCATCTCCAGACTCTAGATCCTCTCTGGAGAGACCACCTATATGAGATGGATGTACTAAAAACTGGTATTGGGCTTAGAGGATACAATCAAAAAGATCCACTCACTGAGTACAAGCAAGAGAGCTACAATATGTTTGAGCAGCTAGTAGAGCGTATCAAATTTGATGCTACAAAGCTACTCTACAATATCCAGTTCAACTTTGAAGCACCAGAAGAGGAGATGGAGACTCTAGAGAAAATGCGTGATGATCTAGAGATAGATGAGAGTGAATTGGTCAATAATAGTCAAGAGAGTATCGAAGAGGATAATAACAAGCGCAAGCCGTATGTAGCCAATAAGAAGCCAAAGAGAAATGAGCCATGCCCATGTGGAAGTGGTAAAAAATATAAGCAGTGCTGTGGAAAGAGTGGTCCCAAAAAAGGCTTACTAGCCTAATGGCAACTGCTTCTAATCCCAAGTTTACTCGTACTATCGTATGGCATTATCTAAAGTACGATAGAGACAACCCCTTTATATTTTTCTCAGCAGTGATGGCATTTTTAGGCATTGCTGCTGGTGTAATGGTGATGATGTTGGCCATTGGTATCACAAATGGTATACAAAAAGAGTTTAAAGAACGACTCTTTGTTATGAACTACCCGCTAACTGTTGTCTCATATGCAGATGGAGTAGATAGTAAAACTGTAAAAAAAATCAAAGAAAAATTTCCTGAGCTAATATTAAGTCCATACTATACAACTCAAGTAATCAGCAAAAATGATAACAGTATCCAAGGTAGTATGGTATATGGTGTAGATTTTCAACAAGAAGCAGCTATCAACTCTGTATTTGCCAAAGTCAAAACTACAGGTCAGTCCCAAAGCAAGTATCGCATGATTATTGGAGATGGGCTATCTTTGGAGATGGGAGCAAAAGTTGGCGAAAAACTCATACTATATTTTTCTGAGCAGCAAGCTGTTGGATTTGGTACTATGCCTTTGCAGAAGAGATTTTTCATAGATGGTGTATTTGATTCTGGGCTACAGGCCTATGATAAAGCTATCATATATACAACCCACAAGGCATTCCATAGCCTACTCAAGAGAGATCCTGACAAGTATGATGGCGTTCATATACATAGTGAAAAACCTATGAAAATGTTAGAAAAAATACGAGAAATACTTCCTGAGGATACAGGAATAGAGGGCTGGTGGCAACAGAATGGCAACTTCTTTATAGCTATGGAGATGGAGAAAAAAGTTTACTTTTTAGTACTATTATTTATCATTCTTATAGCCTCTCTCAATATCATATCTTCACTGCTCATGACTGTGATGAGTAGACGAAGTGAGATAGCCTTGATGCAAACACTAGGGGCAACACGCAGAGAAATTAGAGCTATTTTTTATAAATTAGGTCTAATTATAGGCTCGATTGGTATCGGCATGGGTGTTATACTAGGACTTATAGGTATGTGGCTTCTAAAGACTTTTGATATCATCTCCCTACCTGAAGATGTCTATGGCAGTGCCAAAGTACCTATAGACTTGCCCTTTAGTGACTTCTCTATGATTATTATAGGTACTAGTATTATCATCATGCTCTCAGCACTATACCCAGCTAAAAAAGCAGCCTCTACTGATCCATTAAATATACTTAGAAATGAGTAACCGATATGATAGACTTTCTAACCTTTAAAACCTTCATCTCTCCTACTCTACTCATCATCATATACTATATAGGTGCGATACTTATACCACTGAGTAGTTGGTATCTGGCTAGATGGATACGAAATTCATACTTTCATCCACAATCAGTAAATATCAAAGAACAAATCCAAAATAAAACAACCCCAAAACAACGCCTCTTAATCTACTCTGCTTTTATACTTTGTTTTATCTGTATGGAGATTATCTGGAGAGTTATGTTTGAGTTTTTTATAGCTTACTTTCATATGCATGATGCCTTGATGAGGATTAATCTATAGCTGATAAAATTTAAGATATAATATGAAAAAATATCAATTAGGACTTTAGATGGAAGAAAAAATAAAAGGTATGAATTTAGAGCTACCTTACCTAGAGATGGGGTCTGGATTCTTGGTAGGTCTATCTGTTGGATATTTTCTCAAAAAAAGTTTTAAGATACTGCTACTACTCATGGGGCTTATACTTGTATCACTGTTTGTACTTGAAAATCAAGGCGTCATAAGTATAGATGAGGCAAGCCTAGACAAAACTGTAACTGCAGGAGCCAATACTTTTAAGACCTTTGCCAGCTTCCTAAAAGAGAGGCTAGGTGAATTTTCATTTGCCAGTGGAGGCAGTGCCATAGCAGGCTTCATCACAGGTCTAAAATGGGGATAACTAGCTACTCTCTACTACCTACTACTTACTGCTTACTACCTGCTACCTACTGCCTTTGCCTCGAAAAGAGGCAAAAGTGTTAGTTCATATATGCTGTGCAGTGGATAGTCACTATTTTCTCCAAAAACTACAGTTACAGTACCCAGATGAAAAGCTCATCGGCTTTTTTTATGACCCAAATATACATCCCTATAGCGAATACCACCTCAGATTACTAGAGGTACAAAGAAGCTGTGATATGCTGGGGATTGAGCTACTAGAGGGTGAATATGATGTAGATAGATGGCTGGAGGCAG
>DAOUPF010000157.1 GCA_030626265.1 Sulfurovum sp. | reverse complement strand
GAACTCTACTTGTATAGATGAGAGAGAAAAAGAGGATATTTTAGAAAAACTATATCTATATCTGAGCGAAAATAGCTACCTTAAGACTATTCAAGCTATTATTGAACCAAAAAAAGAGGGATGATCATGGGACTTTTTGCACTTATTAAAGAAGATTTTCAAACAGTAAGGAGAAATGACCCAGCACTTCATTCTGCTTTTGAGCTTATATTTAACTATCCAGGAGTATGGGCACTTCTGTTTCATCGTATTAGTCATTGGTTATATAAAAAAGGACTTCGATTTTTGCCAAGGCTTATATCTGGTATTGGACAGTTTTTGACAGCTGTTGATATACACCCAGGGGCACAGCTAGGTAGAAGGTTATTTATCGATCATGCTACGGGTGTAGTCATAGGTGAGACTAGTATAGTAGGAGATGATGTACTGATATACCAGCAGGTTACTTTAGGTGGAGTCAGCCTCTCGCATGGCAAACGACACCCTACGATAGAAGATGGTGTAGTTATAGGTGCAGGAGCCAAAGTACTAGGAGACATCACCATTGGCAAAGATGCCAAGATAGGAGCCAACTCCGTAGTAGTCAATGATGTAGGACCAGAGTGTACCGCTGTAGGGGTTCCTGCACACTCCACCAAGCGAATAGATGGCAAAGTACCACTCAGTCACAATATCATGCCAGATATCAACAAAGAGCTATTTGAATACCTCATAAAACGGATAGCTGTCTTAGAGCATACACTCCAAACAGGAGACTGTAAAATGATGGAGAAAAAAGATCATGAGCTAGAGGAGATATACAAGGCATTTTTGGATTCGATGGATACATAGGAGAAAGTACTAATATGCGTTGTCTTAGTTGCCATAAATTATCTTTCTCTATCATCTGTCAAAGCTGCGACAAGAGACTACTAGTGCCTACTGTAACCAAACGAAAAGTAGGCACACTAGAGGTAGTAAGTCTATTTAAATATAAAAATATAGAGACTTTCCTACTGACAAAACATACTCCCGTAGGATTTCGTATATACAAGTATCTTGGCAAAAAGTTTGTAGCTCCTTTTGTAGATAATTTTATACAAAATATAGAAGAGGAGATCTCTGTTGTAGCTATAGATGAGAAAGTAAATAGTGGATACTCACATACAGCACTTCTAAGTCACTTTGTCACAGATAACAATGCCTTAGTCTCTCATGCCAAGCTATTAGCTAAAAACTCTGTCAACTATGCTGGTAAATCACTCTCATTTAGACTGGAAAACCCTAGAAATTTTAGCTACACTGGCAAACCAAATATCCAAGTCATACTCATAGATGATATCATCACCACAGGAGTGACACTACAAGAGGCACAGATGGAGCTCATGCGTCATGGAGTAGAAGTGATATTTGCCCTTACTTTAGCAGATGCAAGAGAATAAAAGTTATAATATATAAAATCACAATAGGATAGATAATTGTTTAAATTTTTTATAATATTTTATTTGTTACTAACTTCTATATTGTCTGCTGGGGATATCAAGATAGCAGTAGCGGCAAATGTAAGCTACGCGATAGAAGATTTGAAAAAAGAGTTCTATAAATCATACCCAGATACCAAAGTCTTAGTCACACTAGGTGGCAGTGGCAAACTAACTGCTCAGATAAAATACGGTGCTCCATATCAGCTATTTATGTCTGCCAATATGAAGTATCCTGATGCATTATATATAGAGCAGATAGCAGTAACAAAGCCAGTCATTTATGCCCAAGGCTCACTAGCATATCTGAGTATAAAAAAGCAGGACTTTAGCAAAGGTATGGAGCTTCTAGAAGATAAAAAGATATCCCGCATAGCCATAGCAAACCCAAAGACTGCACCTTATGGAAAAGCTGCATTTGAGGCTATAGAGAATGCAGGTATGCTAAATAGTGTCAAATCAAAATTTATCTATGGTGAATCTATATCTCAGACTGTATCATATACTGTTACTGCTGCTGATATAGGCTTCATAGCCAAGTCCTCTCTATACAGTCCACATATGGTAGAGTTCAAAAAAGATATAAACTGGATCGATGTAGACCCCAAGCTTTATACACCCATAGACCAAGGTATAGTTATACTAAAAGAGGGTAGAGATAGCAAGGAAGTGAAGGCTTTTTATGACTTTATACTGGGCAAAAAAGCGAAGGCTATATTTGAAAGATTTGGATACATAGTTCCATGAGTAGTCTGATAGCAACCGTGAGTAAAATCCACAATATTGATAATCTAAATGTAGTAGAGTTTGACTTCTTTGGTGATACTCTGACTATGATGAGCTTGGACTTGAATGATGATATAAAAGTGGGGGTCAGAGTAGAGCTACTCACCAAGCCCACTGCCATAGCCATAGCCAAAGACTTCCAAGGCACTATCAGCTACTCCAATCAACTAAAAGCAGAGATAGTATCTTGTAGCAATGGGCAACTGCTTAGTAGTATCATCGTAAAAACTCATGATGCTACAGTAGAGGGTATCATCACTCTAGGTTCATCTATGAGGATGGATCTGAGAGTGGGGGAGAGTGTAACTCTATTGATCAAGGCCAGTGAGCTGTCTATATCTAGGGTATTGTGATGATAGAGACACTACAGGCTCTAGATCTCACTCCTTTTATCCTATCCTTCAAGCTGGCAGCTGTCACTACTCTAGTGCTTTTTGTCATATGTCTACCCCTAGCATGGTATCTATCCCAAACCAAATCAAGAGCAAAGCCACTCATAGAAGCTGTAGCCGCCTTGCCTATAGTACTACCTCCATCAGTGTTAGGTTTTTATATACTAGTAGCCCTCTCCAAGAATTCTCCACTAGGAGCATTTTTTGATGAGTATCTGGATGTGCAGTTGGTCTTTAGCTTCACTGGGTTAGTAGTAGCTAGCTGTTTCTACTCTCTGCCTTTTATGGTACAGCCCTTGCAGAGTGGCTTTGAGTCCATAGACAAGAATATGCTAGAGGCATCATACATCAGTGGCAAGAGTAAGCTAGTCACCATACTACGAGTAGCCTTGCCAAACATCAAACCAGCCTTCATCACAGCCCTCATCATCACCTTTGCCCATACTGTAGGTGAGTTTGGTGTAGTACTCATGGTAGGAGGCAGTATCCCAGGAGAGACCAAGGTAGCCTCAGTAGCCATCTACGAAATGGTAGAGATCATGGACTACTCCACAGCCCATATCTATAGTGCCATCATGCTGGTGATGAGTTTTGTGGTGTTGTTGAGTGTTTATGTTTTTAATCATCGGTATAGTAGGAAGTTTGGGGTTTGACATGAAAGAAAAGATAGATGATTGCACAGGAGACGGAGACTTTAGTCCCGTACATCAAAAATGTAGCCTTACAATTCTTGAGTCGATAAGTAAAGATAGAGTATTTAGATTGCTTGATGGGGAGTCTATGGAGGTGAATGATATGTTTTATGGGGATAGAATAGATAAATAAGTTGTATGGGGAGTTGTGATGGAACTAGTCTATTTGTGGGTTGAGGATTATAAAAATATTCAGAAGCAGGGGTTTAATTTTTCTCCTCAGTTCGATTGTAAGTTTCATGATGAGTATGATGCAGATGGAAAGTTAAAAGACAATTGTACATTAGACATTTGTGATAAAAAGAAAAATGAGTGTAAATATAATGATTATATAGAAAACTTCTTTGGTGACAATATTAATGTGACGGCTATTGTTGGGAAGAATGGGAGTGGGAAGAGTAGTTTATTAAAATTGTTTTTTATGTTGATTTATTATCAAAAATATTCTAAAGAAACTAATAATATATCCATTGATCTTATACGTCAAAAATATAAAAATAGCTTATTTCTTGTAGTTCTTGATGATAATGGTGATTTAAAAAAAATTACTTACAAGCAAAATATAGATTGTGATGTATTATGTGAAGAACTAGATAATATAGATTTTTTTTCTGTCTACTTTAATTATATGGCTGATAGTTGGTATGATGATTTTGAAGATGATTGGGTAAATCACATATATCATAAAACAGATAATTATAAAACACCACTACTTTTACAACCAAACAAACAAGATAAAAACACTCTAGCTAATGTGATTAATATTGATATGATTATTTATCTAAATTCTCAAAGAATATTGCAGTTTTATGCTGAAATAGATAATTATAAATCAATTACAAACTTTTTTAGTCCTAATATTATACAAATTAAAAATACCACAAGAACTGCTAGTTATTCTAGCAATGGAGATTATGTTGAATTTGAAAAAATTGGGAAAATAGGAGAACAATTATTGAGTATTGCTCATAAGTATCATTTTAAGTTAAATTATAAAGGTCAAAATAAGATATTAACTGAGATTAAAAACTTAGAGTCTACTAATAACTTTGAATATATAAATCAACTTTATGTGACATTCAAAGTTTTACTATCAAGTGAAACATTGTTTGATAAAAGAATATATTCAAGAATAAAAAGAATATGTCAAAAATCTATCGAAG
>DAOUPF010000233.1 GCA_030626265.1 Sulfurovum sp. | reverse complement strand
CCAGCAGGTATCTGCTGCAAGCAAGCCTTTTTCTTACGTGATGTACAATAAGTAATTCTATCTCCTACTTCTCCATCTTCTACTTTGAAAATCTTATGATATGACTCTATCCACTTACCACCATCAGTCTCTGAAGCTGTGATTTCTACTTTTCCTGTCTGACCCATGACTATATGCAGTTTTGTTACTTTCTTTGTATTCACTTCAAAAGTAGTCTCAACTTTAAATTTATTATATGTTGACTTCACTAGATACTTTCCAGCTGGCAACAGTGCTAGTACGGCTCTTTTTTTATGTGAGCTAGAAGATATGATTGTCTTATTGCCTATATCACCATCTTCTATCTTATATATCTTGTGATATGACTCTATCCATTTGCCACCCTCTATCTCTGAAGAGCTTATCTCTAGATTATGCTTTAGCTTCTTTGCTACTGGCTTAGGCTTTGGCTTAGCTTTTTCTACTTTCTTAGCTATGACTTTGATAGCTTTGGTCAGAGCTGCTGCATTTTTAGCAGAGAAGTACTCTCCACCCGTCGCAGAGGCTATACATGAGAGCTGTCTATCTGTCTTTCTATCCACATTGAAGCCTACAACATGAGCTACGAAGTTGATACCCTCTGCTTTAAGTTGCTTGGCTGTAGCACATGGATCTGCTTCACAGCTCTCCTTGCCATCTGATATGAGTATGATAGTGGTTGTATCTTCATATTGACGAAGTGAGTTTGCTACTTTTCTCAGTGATTTAGCTATGGGTGTCATTCCTTTGGGATTGATGGATAGTACGGTATCTATCATATGCTTTCTATTTAGCTTACCTATAGGGATGATGGTCTGTATGTCTTCACAGTCTCCTTTGACCCTATGCCCGTATGCAGTCAAGCCTAGCTCTACCTTTGGGTTCCATTTTCGCACCACCTCTTTGAGAGCATCACGAGCTATGACTATCTTGTTGATACCATCTATCTGCCCCCACATACTCCCTGATGCATCAAATATTATCATCGCTTTTGGATTATTTTCTGATGCTTGAGGCACCACTGCTATCACTACTGCCAAAATTATACTCAATAAAAATTTTTTCACTTTTTTCCTTATTATTTAGCGCCAAATTGCATACTACAAGCTATAAACTTTGTCATAGCATCTTTTTCATTATCATCTATCTTTTGAACACACTGTACGATTGGATCCATAGCTTTGATTGACTTCTTCATCTCACTAATCGTCTCTTGTTTGACTTTCTCATCCCATGTTCCAGTATCCCCCTCTTTGTCATCAGGAAAAGGTTCACCATTTAATTCACCAATCTTTTTCGTTATCTTCCCAAGTGGTTCGTAACATGCTTCTGCACCCTCTTTGTCATCTGTACCTTCCAAACATTTCAGCGCAATCTTTGACTCACTCATAATGATAGGCATAATAATCTTTTGTTGTTGAATCATTACCTTACTCATGACTTGCATTTTTACCGCAGGATTTGTCATATCACCAGAAGTCCCATCTTTAGCCTTATTGATAATATTCTCTAGTTTATCAAATGCCTCTTCATGATCATTAGATTTTTTCCCGCATCCTGAGACCATCAATACCCCACTCATCACTACTACCAATATCAAACTTTTTCTCATAACTCACCCTCCAATTATTGCATTGTTTCTTAGATTTTAAATTATTATAACAAAAAAGTGTGGCAAAAGTGTGGCAAAAGTAGATTTCCCCCCACTTTTATCTCTTTTTTTCTAAAATATATTTACAATTTATCACACTTTTTACCACGATACCCCTGATTCATTATCTCTTTGTTCAAAAGCATATTGCCTCAGTTGTCCATGATTTGATGATACATGCTATAATAAGTGTAGGAGGAAAGTATGAAAAAGTTTTTTCTGATTATGTTTACTTTTTTGCTGTTTACTGGAGTTGCAAATGCTCTGAGTGATAGCGTAGAAGATGGAAGAGCCTCTGTGGATGGTAAATATACCAACCTGATTCAAGTAATGGAATGCGAGAGGGATGGAGCCAAATACGGTAATTATAAAGATTATGGGTATTGGAGCGGCGGCAACTGGTGTGGAGATATAGGAAAGGCTGGCTACTGGGTATGGGTCTATCCCAAATGGTATGTATGGTCACAAAAGAGCTCTCTTAGAAAAAAGATACCTCAAAAAGCATCTGTATATGGTAAATATTATAGCCTAAAGCAAACACTCACTTGTAGAAGTGATGGAGCTACCTACGGTAACTATAAAGACTATGGTTATTGGAGTGGAGGCAACTGGTGTGGTCAAAGAGGACAGTCTGGATACTGGGTATGGGTCTATCCCAAATGGTACGTATGGGGGCATAAAAATAGATAAGCATTATGATGTGCTACCCAAATTTTAGTCAAGTTCCCCTAAAGATCACATATCCATTTTACACTGTAGCATCTCCTCAGTATAGCATAGTTATATCTCTAATAACTATGCTATATCAAAGGTATTTAACTACTATTAATCTAATGAAAATCTAAAAATTGTTCCTTCATCTCCGACTGCTACACCAGAATATTGACTAGAGAACTGTACTCTGACTATTCTCTCTTTAGTAGTAACCTCTTCTACTGCTGTCCATGTCAAGCCAGCATTCATTGTCTTATATACTTTTGGTTCAGCTGTATCAGTATGTGCATATACTGATGCAAACCCCTCTTTATCATTGAAGAAAGTTACAGAGTTAAACCCTTTTGCAGATGGTACATCTATTCTCTGCCAGCTATTACCACCATCTCTTGTTTTTAAAACAAATGCCTTATCGGGAACAAATTCCATACTATCTTCATTATCTAAACTTACATATTTTGCACCTACTAGAATAATTTCATCTCTACTAATAAAGTGAGCACCATCCAATGTTTCAATACTTCCTGGATCATAAAGACTGCTATCAAAATCATTCCATACCCAACTATTACCACTATCATGACTCAACATAAAACCTGTAGTAAAACCACTTTGACCCACGATATCCATTACTACTGTATCAAATATTATTGCACTATTATCAACCCTACTAAACTCTATACCTGCTGTTCCCCAATTTACATTCATGCCACTAGAGTCTTCCAAGGTAGCCACTCTTGTAAGAAAGCCTAAATTATCGATTCTAGCTATATAAAAGTCTCTTTCATCCTCAGTACCCTCACCTTCTAATATCCCAACAATTTCCTTGCTACTGTTTAGTCCAAAGTCCCAAACTGTATCATCACTATATATAGTGGTTCTACCTAGCGTATCCAGACTGTAAAGATCTCTAGAGAGAAACTCTAGTCCTATGATTTTGCCATCATTTCCAATGAACCCTTTTTT
>DAOUPF010000074.1 GCA_030626265.1 Sulfurovum sp. | reverse complement strand
GCTTCCTGTTACTTTGGAGACAATAACATTCTCCAAAATATCTTTTATCTCTACATTATTGATAGTAATTAGAAAACCTTTTTTATCAATAATTATTGGTATTTTCCTATCAATAGCATCTATTATCATCTCTTTTTGAATTGTTATTGTATGAGTATAAAAAATAAAACCTAATAAGACAATTACTATAATGTATCTAAAATAATTAAACAATATTTTCCTTTCATAATAATCCAAATTTAAATACAAAGTAAGAGAGATATATCCTATCTAAAAAAGGTTATCTCAACGAAACAACTTCCCAATCTCACTCTGTGGAGCTTGCACCAATAACGGTTTCTTCTTTGGATCAAGCCATCTGAGTAAAGTTTTTATCTCTGATTTGCTCATAGCTGTACAGCCTACTGTAGGCTTACCACTAGGCTTTTTAATGTGTAGAAATATACATGAGCCTGCTTTTGATATCTGCTTTGGGTTGTGATCTACGAAAAGTCCGTAGCTATATAGTCCACTAGCAAACTTCATACGCTCAAAACTTTTGTAGTCTTTTTTGCTCTTACTACTATCTATAACTTTATTGTAGTATCTGGAACGGCTATCATCTACACAGTGGTGTTTGCTACTCATACGACGGTAAGGGTATGCGATTTTGAAGGACTTATCACCAAAAGCATAAGGGAGTCTAAATATACCAGCAGGAGCTCTGCCGTCACCCTCTCTTTTGATTCGTTTAGAACCTTTTGGGATCTTGTGTAGTCCTCTGCCCCATGCTAGTCCATTTTTCCCCACTTTTACAGCTAAGCGTTTGCCTACTGCTTTCCATTTGCCTGAATGCTTCTCATATCGTTGCAATACTCCATGATTGGCTGACCATTTGGCAGTAGTTACTACTATGGCTTGTTTGCTTTTGGATAGTGGATTTGCAGATAGAGAGCTTAGGATAAAAAGTAGCATAAATATATAACGCATTACTCTGTCTCCTCTAAGTTTACTTTTTCTAGGTATGCATGTATAGTCTTTATCTCTTTGTCTGTGAAGAAATATCGGGGCATTATGCTGTTGCCTTTTTTAACACTATCATTTATCTGTGTGAGTGTACTAGAGCGGATATCTGGACCTTTGATCATGACTACAGTGCCATTGTCCTCTGTGTAGCTCACTATATCCCTACCCTCTCCTGTCTCACCATGACAAGGTACACAGCTCACACCTCTAGGGCTTTGGTAGAGCATCTGCCCATACTCAAACTCTGATATAAAGTCCTCAGCACAAAGTGCAAAAGAGAACAAAAAGATAAGATATATTTTTTTCATTTAAGCACCATAAACTATTTTTGATATAATACCTTAAATTTTCAAATATATAAACCCTAAAGAGAGTACAATGCAATTAATAGATGGAAAATTATTAGCTCACAGTGTCCATGCCTTAGTCGCTTCAGAAGTAGAAGCACTAAAACAACAACGTAACATAGTCCCCGGACTTGCCGTCATACTAGTGGGTGACGATCCTGCCAGTCATGCATATGTCAAGATGAAAGGAAAAGCTTGCGACAAAGTAGGCTTCTACTCTATCATCCACTCTATGCCAGATACCATCAGCCAAGATGAAATCATAGCTACCATAGAGATGATAAATGACAACCCTAGGATAGATGGTATCTTGGTTCAACTACCACTTCCAAAACATATAGATAGCAATAAAATCCTAGAGATAATAGATCCAAAGAAAGATGTAGATGGGTTTCATCCATACAATGTAGGTCGACTAGTCACAAAGCTAGACTGCTTCGTACCATGTACACCACTGGGTGTCATGAAAATGTTTGAGAAGTATGAGATAGATTTGCGAGGCAAAGATGTCTGTATCGTAGGTGCTAGCAACATAGTAGGAAAGCCTATGGCATCACTACTGACCAATGCAGACGCAACAGTAACTCTCACTCACATTCATACCAAAGATATCAAAGCACACACACTCAAGTCTGATATCATCATAGTAGGCGTTGGCAAACCTAACCTCATCACCGAAGATATGGTCAAAGATGGAGCCATAGTCATCGATATCGGTATGAATAAACTGGATAATGGTAAGCTTGTAGGAGATGTAGACTTTGAAGCAGTAAAAGACAAGTGTAGCTTTATCACACCAGTCCCTGGCGGAGCTGGCCCTATGACTATAGCTATGCTATTGGAAAACACTCTCAAGTCTGCAAAAGTAAGGAAGATATAATGAAAAAGTTTCTAAATGTTCTATATGTATTTTCAGGTACTTGGACTGGTGCTGTTGTTTTTGTATTGATTATGATATTTTTTGTAGCACAGTCTTTTGTCATACCAAGTGGCTCTATGAAACGCTCTATGCTCATAGGAGATTTTCTATTTGCCAAGAAGTTTAGCTATGGTATCTCTATACCTGAGCTTCCATGGGTAGGACTAAAAATCCTGCCAGACTTCAATGGCAATGGTCACCTCATAGAAGGTGATAGACCAGTGAGAGAAGATATAGTTATATTTTATGTACCAACCAACAAAAAAACACACTTTGTCAAACGATGTGTAGCAGTGGGTGGAGATGAGATCATATACTATGATAAAAATCTACTACTTCACCCAAATGAGGGAGATGAATATGTTAAAAAGAACTATCCAGCAGAGAAGATTATCTCTATCATGGACAAACTATGGATCATCAACCCATATAAAGAGAAGTATCTTGGCATTCAGTATGAGCCAGAGTATAATGCCAACAGCTTCCTACTAATGCTCCAAAATGCTGATGAAGTAGATATGAAACCACTATATATCAAAGAGCTCACCATCCCATCATATAGCCTAGGTGGTACTCCTGTAAATGCATTTTATACAAAAGTAAAACCTGACAACTTCTATATGGTAGGAGACAACAGAGACAACTCACAAGATAGTAGATTTTGGGGTTCAGTGCCATATAGCTTAGTCATCGGTCAGCCATGGTTTACCTACTTTAGTCTAGAGTACAGAAGCTACGATAGAGTCATGAATGGCAACGGCGGTGGTAGAGATCATCAGACTCTATCTCGTATCTGTGGAGATATGGAGCTTGGCTCAGAGGAGTGTGAAGAAAAATGGGAAGACTATAGATTTTCTGTTCGCTGGAGCCGAATAGGACGATCTATCAAAAGCATAGAGAGTGAGGCACCCACTAGTGACTGAAGCAGAGATATATAAGATAGTAGCCTCTATACTAGCTATCGCTGTAGCTATCATAGGTCATGAGATCATGCATGGCTGGGTAGCCTATAGATATGGTGACAACACTGCCAAATCACAAGGCAGACTCAGCATCAATCCCATAGTCCACATAGATCCTATAGGTACCATACTAGTCCCTGCGGTTCTATATTTTACAGGTGCTCCATTTCTATTTGGCTGGGCAAAACCAGTGCCTATCAATCCTAGGATAGTGATACAAAATGGTGGGCAAAATGGCATGATAGCTGTAGCACTTGCAGGTATCACCTACAACTTTTTGTTAGCTATATTACTATCTACCATACTGCCACTATTTGCCAACCCACAGAGTATGATGGAGGGCTTTTTCTTTATGCTCATATGGCAGAGTATATTGATAAATGTAGTCCTAGG
Organism: Sulfurovum sp.; assembly: GCA_030626265.1. GTDB lineage: Bacteria > Campylobacterota > Campylobacteria > Campylobacterales > Sulfurovaceae > JAAXPZ01. The sequence goes on along the minus strand of DAOUPF010000074.1, from coordinate 3,001 downwards.
TGTATTTAACCTATGGCCAGTACCGCCACTAGATGGATCCCAAGCTCTCATGCACTTCTCTGCCAAGATGAAGTGGTTTGGCATAGTCCGTGCTTTGGAGAAGCTATACCCATATGGTATGATTTTTATAGTCCTTATCCTAGCTACTCCACTAGGCAATCTAATGTTTATGCCTGTGCGTTGGATATTGGGGTGGATTTTACCTATATAAATAAAAAGACTAAGAAGGAGTTTTAATGGATTTTTTGAGTATATTTACCCTAGAAGATGTTTTTTTGGTTGCTATTGGTCTAGTAACAGTAAGTATAATAAGAATCTACTACGACTCTTATATTGAAAGAAAAAAAATAAAGTATCTATGTAGGCTAATAGATATCCACAATAATATAGATGAAGATGAAAAAGAGGGTATTCTTGTAATATCAAATAACAATAAGGTCATCTTGGCAGATTCAGGAGTGGGTCGTATATTTGGCATAAATAAAGAGGATATAGATATAGAGTATCTCAATAACATTCGTATCCAACTAGATGATAGTAATCATACAGAGAGTAACCTTATGGATATAATAATAAACAAGAACCATCTAGATAGTGCAAGGATTTTAAACAGCGGCAAGAATCTAAGTGTATCTACAAGTCTAAGCAAAGCATATGCTCCATCCATACCTTATGATTCATCGTGTGTCGTAGTCTTCAAAAACTTAAACAGCACCAACAAGCTACGAGAAGCAGCAGATGATCTAATATCAAACATATAGACTCTCTGTACTACTTAATACAAAATACAATTTATTGTATATAATTTAAATTGGATTTAGTATTACTTACCCAAGTGCCAATAGTATATCTCATATCCATACCCTGCTGAGAAAAATCCATCTTCATTGAAAAACTCTATTGTTGATGGTACGCTGTCATGCCCTACCATAGTATGAATATTTTTGCCTGTTTTTACATCAAAGAGCTGTAGGTCACTTTTTTCATTGGAGGAGTATACTCCCAACTTGCCACTAGGACTGAGCCCCACACTATAGACCAAAAAATCACTCTCTATATAATATGCTTTGCCCTCTCTAGGATATACACCTACTCGCCTATCCTGACCTGCGGTGAGTACATTTCCATTTTTATAGGCTAGCTTGTATATATTGTCTAGATTTAATGCTCCTACCTCTTTTATGATATTGCCTGATTTTATATCTATGAGTTTGACCTTGCCACTCTCACTAGCAGAGACCATACTTTTACGATCTTCACTCAAAACCATATCAGAGAAAGAGCTCTCCTCGATATGGTTGCTATAAACACTATAATCATCAGTAGCAGTATAACGAACTACATCATAACCCAATGTCCCAAACATAAAGTCATCATCATTGACAAAACGAGCCTCTTTGATAGTCTTCTTATCCTTGGCACTGATAATAGAGTGCAATCTCTTGCCGTCATGTAGCCATACATTTCTATATCCGCCCATATCAGTACTGACTATGAGGGTTTTGCCATTGTGCCTATCCACACTGAGAACTTTGGGGTTGACCAAGTCGCCTTTGGTTGTGAGGCTTGGCTCTATCAGTATCTCATCTACTTTTTTCTGATTTCTAATATCAAATATCTCTACAGAGCCTTCAGAATTGGCAACATACAGATAAACCTCATCAATCACAAAGTCATTGACAAGCCCTTTGGACTTCATGACAAATGCTGGTTTTATCTCTCTTGCGAAACTGGAAATGAAAAGTACTAAAATAATTATAAATACTCTATACATATATCTAACTTCTTTATTTTTTGACGAATTATACTATGTGAGAATTAAAAGACTCATAAGCATTTAAAATTTCTTTCTCTAGTCTCCATTAAATTGATACTATAAAATTTTTGGTATAATTATTTTAAACTATAAAAAGATGAGGAGATTTACACATCATGAAATTCTATATCGCGACAGACCATGCTGGGATTGCATATAAGGACTTTGTCAAAGAGTATATCACAAATAAAGGTCATGAGATTGTAGACTTGGGACCTGACTCTACTGATAGAGTAGATTATCCTGACTTTGGTCGCAAATGTGCAGAGCATGTCATAGCTGACAAGGGTAGCTTTGGTATAGTGATATGTGGCACGGGGATAGGTATATCTATGGCTGCAAACAAAGTTGTAGGTATCAGGGCTGCACTATGCCATGATGCCTACACTGCCTCTATGAGCAGAGCACACAATGATGCACAGATATTGGCATTTGGAGAGAGAGTCGTAGGGAAAGGTGTCATAGAGAGTATGATAGATGCATTCATAGATACCCCTTTTGAGGGTGGCAGACATGCAGGACGAGTCGCCAAGATAGAGGCATGTGGATATGGTGCAGATATAGATTGAAGTTAGAAAAGCTTCCTATAAAAAAACTTCTTGAAAGAGAGTGGCAGGTGATAGACAAGATAGCTCTTGTATTGGCTACTCTCTTTTTAGCTGTTTGCCTATGGATTGTACATCATACTTATGCCTATATAACTCCACCTTCATTGATATATATCCCAGATGATAGCAGAGGCACTATCATAGATGAGATAGACAAGCAAGGAGTATCGCTCAACATACTAGACTATAGACTATTCAAGAGATATCCTCATCCAAAAGAAGGATGGGTTAGATTTGATAGTGACAAAAAAATGCTTCGTGAGGAGTTCATAGAGGCTCTCTCTACAAAAAAGAGAGAATTCACTCGTCGTATAGTCATGTACAGCTCAGATACTATAGATGAGTTTGTCAGCAGAACAGCTAACCAAACCAATCTAAACACAGATGAACTCATAACTCAATACAGACACTACTCACCCTACTCCGACGGTGGCATACTAGCTGGATTTTACCAAATCCCATACAAAGCCATTCCCTCAGCTATCATGTACTACATGGTAATGAAGTCTGAAAAAGAGTTTGGGATACTTGCCAACAAATATTTGAATGACTATTCATATAAAGAGTGGAAACGCAT
>DAOUPF010000382.1 GCA_030626265.1 Sulfurovum sp. | reverse complement strand
TAAATATCTCAAATGACTCACTTGTGATTATCCTATTCTTTTTTACCTTCACCGCCCCAATGGATAGTATCTCATCTTTTTTGGGATTTAGTCCTGTAGTCTCTGTATCTAGGACTATATATTCATCCTCTCTTATATCCTCATCAAATATAAATTCAAATCTCTTGTCTTTGAGTTTGGCTATTTTTCTGCCTCTTTTGAAATTTTCAAACATTAAGTGATATTACTCAATCTAAAGTGATGAGATATGAACTTTTTGAAGCTATTTACTATCTGGAAGCTATCTTTGAGCATATCTCTCTCTATCTTTCCTAGGCTATTTATGTTTATCATATTATCAAACTCTTTGCCCTCATCTAGCTCTGCCATCTGTCCTTGTAATTTGAGTCGTAGCAGTAGTCCAAATGCCTCTATCAGCTCTGATGCTATCTCTCGATCTAAGACATCTAACTGATTTAGTTTTTTTATTCTGGCTATTGTAGACTGCTCCTCTAGCTTGTACTCCAATGCCAAACTTCTCACACCCTGCACTATCGCAAATATAGCACCTTTTTTCAAATCAATCTCATCATTTTTAGATATAAGATTAGAAAACATTCCTATAGGAGTATCAAACGTCAGTGTAGCTTTGGCAAAGAATGCCATAAAGACATCTTTGTTGTCAATCTTTTCAAATAGACTTTTTTTAAGTCCATCCAACAGACCTCTTTCTCCAGCAACTACTTTGGCATCAAAGAAGATAGCCAAGTGCATATAGTCATCCATATTGGAGCCATTTAGCCATGAGTCTATCTGCATACCAAACTGAGACTCTGTTCTCCTCCAGTATGGATTGCTAACCATTATATCACCATCGCACCTAGGAAAACCAAACTCTATAAGTGCATCTATAAACTGCTCCATAGGCTCTCGAAACTGCTCTATCTCTACTCCCTCTTTTATTATCAGAGCATTGTCTTGGTCAGTTTTTAGTATCTGCTCATTACGACCCTCACTCCCCATCACCAACAATGCACATTTATCTTGTAGCTCTTCAGGCAGTATGAGAGTAAATAGTTTCTCATATACTTTTGCATTGAGCTCTGCAACCATCTTGGCTATATATGTAGTCTGTACACTCTTTACAAACAGAGATCTGACTGTTTTACCCACATCAACACTAGCCTTTTTTAGATCATCTATACTTGTGGCTTTTTGTATCTGTATAGATATAACATGTACATGGTTGGCAAAGTAGCTCAACACATCTATCTGATCTATAGTTCCTATCAGTTTAGTATCTTTTAATACACCTACTCTCTTGATAGTATGTTGTGTCATGATCATCAATACTTGGAACAAAAAATCATCATGCTTGACACAGATAAATGGAAATATAGCTATCTCTTTTGTTGCTGCTGTTAGGTTACACTTTTTGAGCAATACATCTTTTTTGAGTATAGAGTCTGTGATGATTCCATATCTGCCCTCATCCTCTACTACTATGGTTGATGTCTTATATTCGATAGATTTTGAGATGGCATCATCTACTGTAGTCTCCCCTGAGACGATACAAGCTTTGTGAAGATAAAGCTCACTGACTTTTGCTACCATAAAACTTGACATATCATTGGAGTATTCATGTTTTTTGAGGGATTGTAGCCTATTGGATAGATTTTGTAGATAAAATTTCTTGAACTTTTCATTCTCCTCTAAAAGTCTCAAAAATATCTTTTTGTTCATCTCATAACAGATCAAATCCTCCACTACTCTAAAGGTACTCTCCGTTTTGCCATACATCAAAGAATCAGCATCAAAGCTATCATCTGGATGGTATACAGCTGTGAGTTTATCATCATTGTACTCATTTACTTCGCCTTTGATAATGATAAAGAAGTGATCAGCTATATGAGAGGGAGATATGATAGTTGTATCTTTTG
>DAOUPF010000427.1 GCA_030626265.1 Sulfurovum sp. | reverse complement strand
AGCTACAGTATGGTGACTTGATATTCTTTGACACTACTAAGCAAAAAACTGGAAAAATCACTCATGTAGGCATATATATAGGTAATGGTGAGTTTCAGCATGCAAGTAGCCCCAAAGAGGGTGTCATCATAACAAAAGTAGATAAACCTTATTACAAAAATAGGATTGTAGTATGCAAACGCTATCTACCTGATGATACAAACAGCATAGCTCCTACACACAATATGCCAACCCAGCCATTCCAAGTAGCTCAAAACAGCCAAATCACAATATCTCCAACTATTATACAAGAGACTACTATCACAAAAGTTACTCCTACTTTACAAGGCAAACACTATATCCAAGTAGGCACATTTGCCAATCAACCAGCATCAGGACTACTACAACAGATAAGAAGTAGTGGTTATCAATACAAAATAGTACAAGTCTCAAGAAATGGAAGAAATCTAAACAGAGTCCTAGTAGGCCCATATAGAGACAAACAAGCAGCCAGCAAACTGCTAGATGAAGTCAGAGCAACTATAATACCAGATGCATTTACAGTAAGAATATAACTACTAATCTCTAGTTTTCTCCTATCATATTCGGAAGTGAATGCTTCAGCTTCACTCATAAGATACTATTTTCATACTAGGTTATTTTATACTTTTAGTGGGGCTAAAGCCTCCACTTCCTATAATTTTTCTAGCTCCTACTTTCCAACCACCTCTCCAATATAATCTTAGCTGCTATTGAGTCTAGCCGCCCATCTCTTTTGTGCTTGATGATCCCTTTTGTTTGCTCTTTTGCCTCAAAGCTACTTCCTTGTTCATCTTGATAATGCAAAGCTATACTCTCCGGAAGCTCTAACAGAGAGACAAAATGCTCAATACGCCTCTGCATCTCATCTTCACTACTGCCTCCCTTTGGTAAACCTACCACTAGAGTATCTATAGACCACTCATCCAAAAAAGCCTTTACCTCTATAGCTGCCTGATTGCGGTTTTTACGCAGTATGGCACTGTTTGGCATGACTACTAAGCCACTCAGACAAGTAGCAACTCCTATACGTTTTAGTCCTACATCTAAGCTTGCTATTTTCATACCTTAGCTACCTAGCCCTATCTTTGATTTCATCCTATCTATTCTCTTGTTTGCTTTTATTATAGATGATTTTCTTATCTCACCTTTTGCCAAGAGAGACTTTGTCACCGCTACCAATTTACTGATAGTTACCTCTCTTGAGGGGTCAAGCTGATTGCCAAAGAGTAATATATCTACTCCTGCATTGATGGCTAGCTTTATAGTATTTTTTAGTGAGTAGTGTTTACTGATAGCATACATCTGTAAATCATCTGTGATGACTACTCCATCATGACCTAGCACATTTCTCAATTTACCTGTAATTGTTTTACGAGACAAAGAAGCTGGATACTTAGAGTCTAATTTTTTGTTAAATACATGAGCTATCATCACAGAGTCTGCTTTGCCTGAGTCAATCACACTCCTAAATGGCTCTAACTCTTTTTTACTCCAAGTGCCTGTCACATCCACAAAGCCTCTGTGGGTATCACCTAAACTTGAGCCATGT
>DAOUPF010000192.1 GCA_030626265.1 Sulfurovum sp. | reverse complement strand
TTCTCTTTCACAAATTTAGCCTTATGTGGAAAAATATATTCTGAACCTTTCCCTCGCCATAACGCCACTTGATACTTCATAGATTCATAAAGTGTGGTCTCAAGACCATTATGATCTGTAAAATTCACAGGATTGTTGTAAGTATAAGTGAATAAGTTTAGATTCCTAGGATTAAACACCCCACCATTAACCTGCCCACTCATATACTCCCCAAGTATCGGATCAGGAGATTGCCAAACACTAGTCCTAGGGTCATAATACCTAGCCCCATAGTAGTATAGTCCTGTCACTTCATCATACTCTTTGCCAGTGAACCTATAAGGAGTTACTTGAGTGTTGCTGTGTTCATGAGCCCATGTCTCTCCGAATGGGAAGTACTCTAGGTGTTCATATACTTTACCATCTTTGTCTGTGATGTAGCTTGAACTTCCTAAGTGGTCACTATGGTAGTAGTACTGTGTCTTTTCATAGATTATCTTTGGTGGTTTGGTATTTGCTTTAGCCTCTGTTGTATCTGGGTTGGTTAGGGCATCTAGTCTATCTTTTGCACTGTTTAGTGCTAGTTTTGCTTTTTTGAGATCATCTCTATAGAGTTTCTTATCTTTACCTTTAGCAGCATCTAGTAGTGCTTGGAGTTCATCTACTCTTGTTTGTGCTATCTCTTCTTGTGAAGGTGTTGTTGGTATTGGCTCTTCTATAGTCTGAGACTCTTGTTTAGTCAGTAAGAAAAGATAATAACATAAGTCTTGATATTGTTTGTATTGTAGGGTTTGGAGTAAGGTGGTGTAAGCAGAGAGGAGGTTTTTGTAGTTTGTCTCTGCTTTTTTGGTCATCTTTTAGCCCTGTTTATTGTCTTTGGTTATTTTATCGTGTTTTTTGTTTGGTGGGGGTTATGGTCTGGTTTTAAGATTAGTGGCATTGGCATCACCTGAGACCTTTTGCTTTGATTGTATATTGCAAGATATTATTGGTAGATTTTCAACGCCTGCCCCCAAAAATATATCCCAATTTTTATTTTATGCTTAGTCAATACTATAAATAGCCTTGACCCCATCACCTTTTACTTTTTTATCATTTGCGTTATACTTCATATTATCCCCTTCGATACTACCAAACTCATCCTCAAATCTAAATGCTCCTATCAACTCTAGAACCTTACTATCTCTGTCATATAGTGAAGATGAAGCATGGTATTTTGTGCCATTTGGTTTGACGATTATGGCGTTTTCTTCTAGTTTTATGGTACGGTTTGCTTGGCTGGCTTTTGTGGATTTCATAGCTATATCTGGAGATCTAAATATGAAACTTTCAAATAGCAATGCATCTGCCGTTTTGATAATCTTATCAGCTGAGATAAGGCTCTGTACACTAGTCTGATTTACCTCTCTGAGATATGCAGTTGTGAGTTCTATCTCTTTTTGGTTTATAATCTGAGTTGGAGTCTCATGTATCACCTCTGTATAGAAACTTCTACTGATAAAAAACAGTATACATAGCAGTAAGAATAGCTCTATTTTACTGACCATGCCCTGTATAGCTCTTTGGTGAGCCCCTCTTTTTCTATAAGATAGTCTATCATCTCTCGCACAGCTCCATCTCCACCCTTTTTGCTCAGAGTCACTGTGGCTATGCGTTCTACCTCGCCAGAGGCATCTTTGGGGGCGAAGGATATAGCAGCATCTTGGAGCATCGTGTAGTCATTGAGATCATCACCTATAGTTGCTACTTGGTCATATGAGATATCTAGTTTTTCGAGAAGCTCATTTAATACCTTTCTTTTATCTTTTATACCCTGATAGTAGTACTCAATGCCTAGCTCTTTTGCTCGTCTAGCTACTATCTTGGAGCTTCTGCCTGTGATGATGGCTACCTTTTTGCCTAGTCTCATCCAGCTGACGATACCTAGACCATCTTTGACATTGAAAGACTTGACTTCATCTCCAGACTCTAGATAGCTGATACGACTATCAGTCATCGTACCATCTACATCTAGGACTATAAGCTCTATACTCACAGTACACCTTTTGTGCTAGGTATACCTGCTCGTTCATTGGGAGTGACCGCACGACGCAGTGATACTGCAAATGCTTTAAATGCTGCCTCTATGATATGGTGCTTATTTTTACCACGGTTATATATGAGATGCATAGTCAGTGGCATATTGCTAGATAGTGCGTGGAAGAACTCCTCTACTAGCTCTACATCAAACTCACCTACTCTGCCACCTATTGGCATCTCAAAAACCAAAAACCCACGATTACTAAGATCAATATCACAGCTCATACTAGCCTCATCCATGACTACTGTAGCGTTACCATATCTCTCTATCTTTTGTACTGGGTATATAGCCTCTGATAGAAGCTGTCCTATGACTATACCTATATCCTCTACGCTATGGTGTGCATCTATATGCAAATCACCTTTGCAGTCTACTTCTAAGTCCATGTGAGAGTGTTTGGCAAATGCCTCGAGCATATGATCTAGGAAACCCACTCCAGTATCTATGCTGCTCTGACCACTACCATAAAGATTTAGCTTGACCGTTATCTGTGTCTCTTTTGTCTCTCTGCTTTTTTCAATCATTATTTTCTCCTTATGAACGAATCAGGAATCCACCCTGAATGTTGTTATCACTGATAAAGTCTTTTGCCTCAGCATCAGAACCAAAGCCCATCACCCATACTCTATACAGAGGCTCACCATCAACCATAAATTTCTTGACTATGACACGCAGCTTTGAGCCTGCCATTCTCTGATACTTCTCGCGATATATCATTGCGCCCTCATGTCTACGGAATGCTCCTACTTGGATACCAAAATCACTCAAGATCACTCTTGGCAATACTTGAGTGATAGTTGTAGGTGTAGAGGTAGATGCCTTTTTAGCTGGTTGTTTATATACTTTTCCTGCAAAGCCTAGTACAGTTATCTTGACTGGAGCGATACCACTCTTATCTAGTCCTATACTCTTGCCTGCTGCATATGAGCAGTCTATAATTCTACCACTCACAAAAGGCCCACGGTCATTGATACGCACTGTGACACTCTTGCCATTTTTTAGATTGTCTACTCGTACCATAGTGTCCATTGGCCAAGTCTTGTGTGCAGCGGTCATGGCATGCATGTTGTACCGTTCTCCATTGCTAGTCAGCTTGCCATGGAAGTTGGGGCCATACCAGCTAGATACACCTCTCATAGTGTCATTGATACTCACATATGTAGGACTATATGTTCGTCCTCTGACTTTGTAGGTACGCATAGTCGCACGATGTCTTGCTTTGCTTGTATACTTTGTACTTTTATAAGATGCTTTTTTTTGAGAACAGCCAGTAAAGCTAAACATAGAGACGATTATAGCCAACGCAATAAATGGGGAAAAAAGCAATCTCATCATATACCTTCTTATTTTTTAATATTAATTATACTTTGGGTTATATTAAAAACATCTTAGTATCAATATCTTATCATCTTCTCAAAAGTCTCTTTTGTCACTGGTACTACCAAAAGTACACCCATAGCCAACTTCTCCTCTGCTAAACGATTTGCAATGATTATATCTATAGGAGTTGCCTTATATTTACGAGCGATTGTCTTTAGTGTATCACCTTTATTAACTACATGTGAGACTAGATTGCTATATTGCTTCTTCTTAAATATCTGTTGCAGCGTGGGTGGTGTATAAAATGCCTGATAAAGCTCCAGCTTCTCCATAGGTATCATCACCTGTACCATAGATATATCTTCTGATATCTTATAATCAGTCAAATGTGGATTCATATCAAAAAACTCATTCATCTT
>DAOUPF010000231.1 GCA_030626265.1 Sulfurovum sp. | reverse complement strand
TGGTAAAGCATCTTTACCCAATAGATCCATTAGTTTTTTAACTATAAGTTCATCCTCAAGAACAGCTTCAAATATTTTTGCTTTCATTCTTCTATTTTTTAGGTAGGTCTCATATATTACTTTGCTAAACTTACCTTTATCATGAAAAGCTTCAATCGAGGTAACATAATCACCAAGCTCTTTGGCTGAGACTACTATACCATACTCTTTAGCAAGGTTGAGTAGCTGAGCTTGTGCTCTTAGAGAGTTAAATGCTTGCTGTGGTAAGCCCATCTCTTTGGCTTTAGCATCATCAAACTTTCCTTGGAACATCTCATTATACTGACCATATAAATTTTGATATGTCATATCTAGTTTTTCTTGAGAAATCTCTATATCACCTACTTTTCCTACTGCACTCGCTTTTGAGCCATACTGATAGCTCCCCCAACCCACAAATCCTGCACCGATAAACGCAATCGTTGCTATCCAAATGGTGACAATTAGGTATTTGTTATGTTTCTGCATCCATGAAATCATCTATATTCTGCCTTCTATATAATTTTGTGCATAATTTTAGTCAACTTGTGGTTAAAACTGGGTTATATGCTTAAGAGAACCTCAAATAATATGTAATGACAATGGGGTTAAAATACGGATACCATTGCTATTGTAGGTGTGGATGATCTATAGACATATTCATATAGATCTATAAGTTGGTAGTTTTCGTTATGGATGATTTAGAATAAGAGGTTGACATTTATTACACAGTTTGTAAATACCAAAGTGTCAATCTTTATAAAGATATTCAATGATTTTTTTCTTGCTCCCTAACTAAGTTTGGGAGCAAGAAGAAGAAAGCCTACTTAAAGAACGAGCTAAACATACCCTTTTTCTTGGTTAGTCTCTCTAAGTGTTTTTCAGCTCTATCTATACCCATCTCAGCAGCTTCTTCATAGAGTAGAATAGCTGTTTTTTTATCTTTCTTTATGCCATATCCATACTCATATAGCTGTGCTAGGTCACATATAGCCTCTGGATAGTCATGTTCAGATAATCTATTGATCTGAGTAAATGCTTCTGGATAGTCTATCTCGAGTACTTCTCCTTTGAAAAGTTCTCTAGCCAACAGAAGCTGTGCATACTTGGACTCACTAGCAGCTGCTAGAATTAACATCTGTGCAGCTTCGGCTTTTTTGCCTGCTTGTTTATATTTTTGAAATTGAACTATAGCACTTTTGACATCTTCTTCTGTATAGCCTTGAGTTGCAATCTTTTTTAATAGAACTTTTGCTTCTTCTACAATACCATTCTCTGACTCTTCAATCTGTGGGAACTGATGTCTCATGTTTCGAAATTTTTGATCTATATATGAGATAGGTGGATACTTTCCTTTCATCTCCATATTTACTGTTTTTATAGGCCCTTTATTTTCTACTTCAGTTTTCTCTTCAACTTCTTGCTCTACTTCAACTTCTTCTTCAGATATAGCTTCATATGTCTCTTTACTTTCTAGAAGCTTCTCTATAGTTTCTTTATGCAAATTAGTAGTCTCTATCTCCAAAAAATTTGTAGTATCTATATAATTACTATCATTAGTCTCTTCTACTATATCTTCTTTTAGCTCTTGTTGCTCTTCATTATCAACAACTCTTTCTACAATCTCCTCGACTATCTCTTCTTCTTTTGTCTCATCAAGAATATTGTCAATCACTATCTCTGGAGAATTGTCACTTATGACAATCTCTTTTTCTATCTCTACAGTCTCTTCTTCTATAGTCTCTTCTTCTACAGGCTGTTCCTCAATAGGCTCTTCATTATCAGCAACTCTTTCTATAATCTCTGGGACTTTAGGTAAGACTTCTCTCATAACCTCTATCTCTACAGGTTCTTCCTCTTTTTTTACATTGTCAAATTTAAATAGTGGCTCTTTACTTTCTACTTTTTCTTTGACATTTGAGATATACTCCTCTGTAGCAATACTTTTCTCTTCATACTCTACAGTATCCTCGATACTCTCCTCAGTCATTCTTAACATATCATCTAGATTGATTGTTTTTTCTACTTTTGGCTCTGTCATCTCAAAAAGGTTCTGTGGTTTGCTTGGAGTCTCTTTTGGTTTTGGTTTAGGTTTTGACTTTTTAGATTGGAAAGTTGGTTTATCATTAAAAAAGCTATCGTCTATAGATGCGACATACCCTTTCATCATATAAAGTGCTTGTCTATAATTTTTTTCCTCTAAGAGGTCTGTAATCTCATTTAAGCGTTCATCAAAGCTTATATCTCTCAATTTTAAAACCTGAATAGCTATAGTCTCATGATCGATTAATTTAACTGAGAGGCGTACAATCTCAAATCTGGCAATTATCTCTTCCATGTAATCTCCATAAAATAGTTACCTAATGATAGCAATATATACTGAAAGTTAGGCAGAGTTGTTTAGTATCAAAAGTCTGGCACTGTTTTCTAAAATTGCCACTTTTTTTGCCATCTCTATGATATCTCTATCATAAGCAAATAGACCATAACCTTTTATTAGCATTATATGTGATGGGTTGTCTTTAAAAAAATTAGTGATCTCATAAGGGGCACGATCATACCAATCATGAAAATTTTTGGGGTCATATACTATAAGTTCACCTAAGTTACGATTACCAAAGTAGTCACGAGGGGATAGTTTGGTATGGCTCATAGCATAAGCTGTAGCATACGGAGGCATAGCATAACATACATATTTGGCTTGTGGAAGCTCTTGATATATCTGCTCATGAATTGCTGTGTCCATACTTGATATATTCCATCTATAATCACGACTTAAGACATCCAAGTTTATCAATGACTCTTCATTTATCTTGTCAAACATAGCCTCTTTTTTGTTAATCAAAAATGAGCTGGTAGAGGTGCGTGCTGATATAGAACCATGGTATACACCAAAGAAGTTTTTATGAAACATAGAAAATGCAACTTTTTGTATCTCATTTAGTAGATGTTTATTAATCAATTATTCTCCTTATTGGGAGTATTTTTGGTATTATAGCAGATAGAACCCTCTGAACAACCTAGATGTTATGAGTACCTAGCTTATTCATAGGGTTCTATAAATAACTATCAAAAGTATAAATATGAAAAATAGTCCTCATTTGCCTGTATTACTGACACCTGTCATAAATAGCTTCCATGATTGTACAACTGGATATATAGTTGACTGTACACTTGGCTATGCAGGACATAGCTCAGCCCTACTAGAAGCTATGCCACAGATATCTATAGTAGGCATTGATCGTGATGATGAGGCATTAAATTTTTCTCGTGATAGACTCTCAGTGTTTGGGAGTAGAGTAACTCTATATAAAGGCTCATTTGCTCAAACACTCCCTTGTAT
>DAOUPF010000406.1 GCA_030626265.1 Sulfurovum sp. | reverse complement strand
CTCATGATATGCTTGGCGTGCTAGATTCATTTGATAGTGCTCTAAGCTCTATCAAGCAGGCAGATATAGATAGTGCAGAGGATACCATAAGTAAGTTCAAAGAGGGACTAGAGCTGATACAAGATCAGATGCTCAAAGCTCTAGGACGAAATGGTGTAGAGGAGATATCTACTGAGGGTGAGTTTGATCCAGACTTTCACCAAGCAGTGATGCAAGTAGAGAGTGAGGAGCATGAGAGTGGACATATAGTCCAATCATTGCAAAAAGGATACAAGATGAAAGACCGTCTCCTTCGAGCAGCTATGGTTAGTACTTGTAAGTAGGCAAAATAGCCCAATGCAACCTAAGTTGCAATGAGATGACTAAACTTTATATATAATAATAAAAATAAAAATTCTAGGAGAACATAATGAGTAAACCAATAGGAATAGATTTAGGAACAACAAACTCAGCAGTAGCTGTATATGAGAATGGTGAAGCAAAAATCATCGCTAACAAAGAGGGCAAAAACACAACCCCATCAGTAGTAGCATTTACAGACAAAGGCGAAGTCCTAGTAGGTGAGCCTGCAAAAAGACAGATGGTAACAAACCCTGAGAAGACTGTATACTCTATCAAGAGAATTATGGGTCTCATGTGTAGTGAGCCTAAAGCAGCAGAGGCTAAAGAGAGATTGCCATACCATGTGATAGAGAAGAGTGGTGCTTGTGCTATCGAGATAGATGGCAAGACATATACTCCACAAGAGATTTCAGCCAAGATACTAATGAAGCTCAAAGAGGATGCAGAGGCGTATCTAGGTACTACAGTGACTGATGCTGTTGTAACAGTTCCCGCTTACTTCAATGATGCACAGAGAAAAGCAACAAAAGAGGCTGGAACAATCGCAGGACTAAATGTACTTCGTATCATCAATGAGCCTACTTCAGCTGCCCTTGCATATGGAATGGACAAAAAAGATAGTGAAAACATCGCAGTCTATGACCTAGGTGGTGGTACATTTGATGTGACTATCCTAGAGACTGGTGATGGTATTGTTGAAGTTCTATCAACAGGTGGTGATGCGTTCTTGGGTGGTGATGACTTTGATAACCGTGTGGTAGATTATCTAGCAGCTGATTTCAAAGACAGTAGTGGTATAGATATCAAAGCAGACATCATGGCTCTCCAGCGTCTAAAAGAGGCGGCAGAAAATGCTAAAAAAGAGCTATCTGCTGCTACTGAGACAGAGATAAACCTACCATTTATTACCGCAGATGCTACGGGACCAAAGCACTTGGTTATCAAGCTAACTCGTGCCAAGTTTGAGTCACTTGTTGATGACTTGATAGAGAAAACTGTAGCTAAAGTAGCAGAAGTACTAAAAGACTCAGGTCTTGGTAAGAGTGATATCAAAGAGATCATCATGGTTGGTGGTTCTACTCGTGTGCCACTAGTACAAGAGAAGCTAAAATCGTTCTTTGGAAAAGATCTTAACAACTCAGTAAACCCTGATGAAGTAGTGGCAAGTGGAGCTGCTATACAGGGTGGTGTACTTGTAGGAGATGTCAAAGATGTACTACTACTAGATGTTACACCCCTGAGTCTTGGTATCGAGACTTTAGGTGGGGTGACTACTCATCTCATAGAGAAAGGTACTACTATA
Organism: Sulfurovum sp.; assembly: GCA_030626265.1. Taxonomy (GTDB): domain Bacteria; phylum Campylobacterota; class Campylobacteria; order Campylobacterales; family Sulfurovaceae; genus JAAXPZ01. The sequence goes on along the minus strand of DAOUPF010000406.1, from coordinate 75 downwards.
CCAGTGAAGAAGTCACAAGTATTCTCTACAGCTGAAGATAATCAACCAGCTGTGAGCATCCATGTAGCCCAAGGT
>DAOUPF010000255.1 GCA_030626265.1 Sulfurovum sp. | reverse complement strand
GTATATGGGTAGGGGCCAATGAAGACTCTATCTTTGGGCAGCCTATAGTCAATCTGCATCCATCTCAGTGTAACCACTGTATAGATGCACCATGTGTTAGTGTATGCCCTACAGGTGCTAGTTATGTTAGCTTGGGTGAGATTATCAAGGTAGACTATGATAAATGTATTTTGTGTAAAGGCTGTATGGAATCATGCCCTTATGATGCAAGATTCATAGATGATAGGAGGATTGCAGTAGACAAATGTACTTTCTGTGATCATCAAATAGAGGAGACTGGTACAACAGCTTGTCAAGCAACATGTCCTACAAAAGTGAGAACTTTTGGTGACTTGGATGATGAAGATGGAGAGTTAATAAGACTACTTAAAAGTAGGAAATTTTTTGTTTTAAAAGAGGGAGAGGGTACACTGCCTAAACTTTTCTATATGTTACCACAAGATGAAGGGTTTGCACGAGACTCTATAGGTCATGATACAAATATATATACATGGAATGACTTTTCAGATAAATACCCAGAATATAGAATGAAAAAGTCACAAAATGAAAAGGCTAAAAAATGAAAAAGATTAAAATAGCTGGTATTAGCTTCAATAAGGTATCGTGGAAACATTTGCTATTTAATAAAACAATGTTTGTAGCTTACTTCTTCTTGGCTTTTGGATTTGTTGGCATACTTGAGGTATTTAATGAGAGATATTTTGGTGATTTTGTAAGTGCAGGTGATGCTGCTATAAACCCTGGCACTAGAGAGATGGCACTAGCACTAAAAAAAGCAGTATTTTCTCAAGTCTCAGAGATTAGTCGTGAGTCACCTTGGACGCTATATATTGTAAACTATATGTATTTGATATATACAGGAAGTGGTATTATTTTCCTCATTGCACTAGGTGAGATTATAGGCTTTAAAATGATAGCTCAAACTGCAGCTGGTTTTATGTCATTTGGTCTTGCTATGGTTATTGGTGGACTGTTTACTATCGCACTGGATCTAAACCTTCTAAATATGCACTATATGGTACTTAGTCCACAGTTTGGGGCAGGGATGTGGCTGATGCTTCCTCTGTATTTGATATATATACCTTTTGTTATTTTTGAGATTTATCTACTAGTAACAAACAAAACAGAAATGGCACGAAAGATTGCATATATAGTCCTGTTTTTGAGTGTGGGTGTTGATATAGTAGAGTATGTTATACAAGCTAGGCTATTCAATATGAATACAGCTAGACACTTATGGACAGCATATCCATTCCTTACTCTGTATTTTATCATTTCTGCATTTGTTGCATCACTGGGTGTAATGGGGCTATTTAGTTACTTTGCATTTAAACCAACATTAAAAAAGAGATATCATAGACTGATAGAGGCTATACGCAAAACTTCACTAGTGTTTATATTGTTACTTGCAGCTTATGAGGCTATGGCATATCTAGCGATAGATAAAGATTGGGCATTTTTGATTCTTCTTGGACCATTTAAGCTATTATTCTTTTTTGGATATATCGCGATTGGTTTAGTTATACCTTTTTTCTTGATGCTTAGAGAGAGTAGAGATATACTTACTGTGATAGCATCTGTGTTTATGATTGTAGGTACATATATAGGACGATATATCTTTGTTTATGGGGGCAATATCTACCCTATGAGTGATAGGTTTGGTAGTGGATTTGAGAAGTATTCAGAGTATGATGCCGTTAGGACTTATATTTATGATGCTCCACATATGAGTGAAGTATTGATAGTATTGGGTTCTTTTGGAGTTATACTAGCATCCTATAAAGTTGCTACAATGTTATTTGTATCTTTCCATAGTATGAGAGAGCTTCTAAAAAAATAAAGATAAAAACCTTCTAGCTACTTGCTAGAGGGTGGTTCCTCTATACTGCAATACCTTTTTTTAAGTACAACTTTCATGATGAAATCTTTACTAAGCATAGCAAATACATAAAACCACAATAGATCTATCACTATATTTTGTCTAGCACCAAATCCATAATATAAAATAGGTACACCAATAAGTATAACTAGCTTGATTAACAAAGACATATTTATATGATTCATTTAAATCTCCTAAAAAATAGTAGGCTGTATAGATTCATTATCTACTCCACCGTCAGCATTGACTGCTTGTAGGTTGTCCCATAATTTTGTGGCTATCTCTTGATATCTTTTTGATGTCTCACAGTTGGGAGCTAATATGGTGATAGGCAATCCACTGTCTCCACCTTCTCTGATAGCTGGTTCAATTGGTATATGAGCTAAAACCTCAGTCTTATAGTTGTCTGCGAGAGGCCCAGTTGTTCCTTTGCCAAAGATATCATACTCTTTGCCACTATCAGGGCAGATAAACCCACTCATATTCTCTACAATGCCTGCTATTGGAATGTGAAGCTGAGTAAACATATCCATACTGCGGATTGTATCATCCAGAGCTACTTTTTGAGGTGTAGTTACACATACTCCAGAGGTAACAGGCAGGCTTTGAGCTAGGGCTAGCTGTGCATCACCAGTACCTGGAGGCATATCAAATAGCAGTACATCTAGCTTGCCCCATATAATGTCTTCTAGCATCTGTTCTATAGCTTGGGTTACCATTGCCCCTTTCCAGATGAGAGAGGCTCCTCTGGCTACTAGTGATCCTATAGACATCACCTCTATACCATGTGCCATGATAGGCTTGATATTTTGACCTAAAAATACAGGCTGTACATCCTCTATACCCATCATTCTAGGTATATTTGGTCCATATATATCAGCATCTAGTAGTCCTACTCTTTTACCTTGTTGTGCCAGTGCTATGGCTATATTGACAGTAGTAGTTGATTTCCCTACTCCTCCTTTTCCAGAGCTTACCATGACAAAGTTTTGAATATTTGGTAGTACATTTTTACCATTTGAACTTGTAGTTTTTGGTATACTTGGTTTGCTGATGATAACTTCTATGGTTATATCTCCTAGAAATGAGACTCTCTTTTTGATTTCATCTTGGAGTTGTACTTCTATATTTAAATCAGCTGATGGAATAT
>DAOUPF010000215.1 GCA_030626265.1 Sulfurovum sp. | reverse complement strand
CTTTCTTTGCAGGAATGAAGATAATAGGTCCAGTAAAAGCATCTATGGTATCAGCATTTGAGCTTGTAGTGACACTTATTTTATCCTCAGTCTTGCTAGGTGAACATATGGGCTTGATACAGTTACTTGGTGCAGTTTTTATACTTATGGCTGCTCTTGTCTTGGCATGGGAGCCTAAGCAGACGGAATAATATAAAGGCTTTGATAATAATAGTGCTATAATAGTCTTCACTAATCCTAAAGGTAACAATAAGTGTATATTAAACGTCTAAGATCACTTAAAAAGAGAAAATACTATCCACATCTTTCTACTAACTCATCAGTTGGCAGACATAATGTACTGCTAGGAATTGGTGGAAATATGGGAGATGTGAGTAGGCGTTTTGGGCATCTTTATCATTTTTTGGTACAATCACCTTTTATAACTATTATTGAGACTTCACCTATACTTAGAAATCCTCCTTTTGGATATCTAGAACAGGATGACTTTTATAATGCTGTAATGCATATACAGACAGATTTGATGCCTAGAGTACTTTTAGATTATATGCTGAGAGTAGAGAAGAGATTTGGTAGACGCAGGAGCTTTGAGAATGCTCCTCGTACATTGGATATAGATATGATTTTTTATGATGATAGAAAGATAGATACAGATAGATTGACCATTCCTCATCCTTTTTGGCAGGAGAGAGATTCGGTTTTGATACCTTTATCACATATGAAAGGAGTCACATGGTTGAAGAGACTTTTATAGCACCCAACCCCAGAGAGGCATTTGAACTTGCTAGGGAGAAATATGGATACTTCAGTGATCTCAAGCTTCTCAAAGCAGTACAGATAAAAGATGAAGATGGTAGATTGGTTTCTCAAATTACAGTATCTGTCAGTAGTGATGACTTTTTAGCTAGTATAGGACTAGATGAAGAGGAGGAGTTGGCAAATGAGATAGGTCAACTAAAAAGTCAGATAACTCATATGAAAGAGTTGATGAATCCAGAAGAGACTCCTAAAGAGATACAAAAAACAGAAAGTATAAAGTCCTTGATGCTCAAAAAAGGATTAAGTGAAGCATGGATAGATGAAGCTCTAGGAGCTATCTTGGGTACGAGTATAGCAGAGGATGAAGAGTTAGTTCTCTCGTACTTGATAGATGAGATAGAGGAGCAGTTATCCATCAGAAATGAGGATATGTCCAAGCCCAAGATTATGATGCTTATAGGCTCGACAGGTGTAGGCAAGACTACAACAATCGCCAAACTAGCAGCTAGATACTCTTTGTTATTAGATCGTTCGCTCAAGGTGGCTCTAATCAATCTAGATTCATTTAGAGTAGGTGCATATGAACAGCTATCACACTATGCAGATAAAATGTATATAAAGCATATAAAAGTAGAAAGAGTAGATATGTTCTCATCTACTCTAAATAGTCTCAATAGATACGATGTGATATTGATAGATACAGCTGGTATATCTCCATATGATACAGGAAAGCTCATCAAGACCATAGAGTTTCTTAAAAATACAAAAGGTCATGATATAGAGACTAGTCTAGTGATATCTGCAACAGCAAAAAGAGATGATATCATGGATATATATGAGCATTTCTCCTTTTTGGATATTCATAGTGCGATTTTGACAAAGTTTGATGAGACTAGAAAAGTGGGTGAACTGTTTAGTTTCTTGATAGAGCAGGATATTCCTGTGAGTTATATCTCTAGTGGTCAGAATGTGCCTGATGACTTAGAACCTGCCAACAAGGAGAAAATGATGGATCGTTTTGTGAGTGAATTAGATGCATAATGTACAAGCTGATGGCATTAGCCTAGCACTATTGCGTAACTATAGTCCAAATCTATACTACCTATCTTTTGAGCCAATATCTATCAAAAAATCAGAGATATCAGATATAAAAATAGGTGACATTATAGATATAGGCTCCAAACTGCCTCAGTCATATATATATAGTAAAGGTACAGTCGTTGGACAAGCAAAGCTTGGTATGATAGAGGGTAAAGAAGCTATAGTGATCTCGGCTAAAGAGCGTATAGTAGATACTGGAAAACCAGATGCAAAGTCTGTAGCTATGGAGTGTAGATTAGCGATTATACCAGAGGCTGATTTTGTAGTGAGCACTCTTGTACATATACCAACTCATAGTATTGAAAATATACTCCTAGTCGTAAATAAGAAGCCTATAGCAATGGCTAGACTAGTAGATTATGATAGTAGATTTGCACTTCAAATCAAAGAGGTATTTTAGTGAAAGAGAGAGTACTGCTTGGTATGAGTGGAGGTGTTGACTCTACCGTCACTGCTGTCTTGCTCCAAGAGGATGGATATGAAGTAGTGGGTGTATATATGAAACTTCATGACAATGATAGCTATCATAAAGAGAATTTTGGCAGAGTGCAGAGGGTTGCAGAGTATTTGGATATAGAGGTACACTATCATGATCTGTCTGCAAAATTTAAAGATGAAGTTTATGATTATTTTGTAGAGGGATACAAGGCTGGTATCACACCAAATCCCTGCGTGATGTGTAACCGTACCATCAAGTTTGGTGCGATGATAGAGTTTGCAGATACTTTGGGTATCGATAAAGTCTCAACAGGACACTATCTCAGAAAAGATGAGAACTTCATATACAAAGCTATAGATGAGTCCAAAGATCAAAGCTATTTTCTAGCAGAAGTGAAAAAAGAGGTTATATCTAGACTTCTCTTTCCATTAGGAGATTGGATAAAAGATGATGTCAAAGCATATGCAGCCAATATAGATGTACTCAAAGAGTTTGCAACCCAAAAAGAGAGTAGTGAGATATGTTTTGTAGAGAATGACTATACTGAAATTCTAGAAAAACATATGAATATAGATCATGAGGGTGAAGTCCTAGATACTGATGGCAAGATAGTAGGTAAACACAAAGGCTATATGCACTACACCATAGGTAAACGCCGAGGTTTTACTGTAGATGGTGCTCATGATCCACACTATGTAGTATCGCTAGACCCAGATGCCAACAGGATAGTAGTAGGTACTCATGAGAAGCTATCAGAAAGTGAGTTTTCTATCAAGCAAATAAATCTCTTTGAAGATTTGACTGACTTTGTCTGTGAGCTAAAAGTTCGCTATCGTACTAGAGCTATATCAGCTAGAGTCATTATAGATGGCGATACAGGCAAAGTCGTACTGGAATCTCCAGTATTTGGATTAGCCAAGGGACAGTTTGCTGTATTTTATGATGGAGATAGGTTGCTTGGTGGTGGTATGATAGTATAGAGGTTTTATGATGATATAAAATCCTCTATACTTTGAACTAAGCTATCTCTATCTTGCTAACCTTATCCATAATGATTCTATGTACCCAGAGTGACAACATAATCACTCCACCACCGATAACAAGAGCCGTCATATTTATATCTTTGTTCCATATCACTAGGTTTACTATAAGCCCAGCAGGGACAAGGACATTGTTCATGATGGCTAGTACTCCTGCGTCTACTTCTACTGCACCCTTGTTCCATAAGAAATATCCTATACCAGATGCTACAGCTCCTAG
>DAOUPF010000367.1 GCA_030626265.1 Sulfurovum sp. | reverse complement strand
TTGTAAAAAAATGTGATGATGGAGTCTATATCTTCATCTTTAAGTACTTTGGATATACCACCAGTTAGTATGATGCTATTTAGTCCCTCTAGCTTGAGGTTTACATAGTCGTTGTGGCTTTTGGATACTTTGTATAGCACCAAAAATATAGCCAGTTGCATCAGCACTGTAGTAGCTCTATCGCTATGCTCTTCCAATATATTTTCATTGACACCTAGAAAATCTAGAAATTCATAAACAAACTCATTGTTCTTTGCAGAAAATACCAAGCTCTCTCTAGATTTGAATACTCCAAGCTTCTTAAATACTAGTCTATCATATCCACTACTTGTGAGTATGTTTTTGTTGTCTATCAAGTCTGTGCTGTAGTGTATATCTGTGGTAGCTCCTCCGATGTCTATGAGTAGGAATGGATCAGCTACTTCAAATAGAGTTTTTAGATTTGGTAGGGCTTTGTTGACTATGTATGGGGTAGAGTATATCTGGTTGGATGTTATCTCGTATAGCTTTTTGATATCCTCTTTTCCCATGATGTCTGATTGGTATAGATTGGTGAGGTACTCTCTAAGCTCATCTTCGTATATATGTAGCTTGGCATCTACTATATTGCTGAGTACTACTATCTCAGGTAGGTTTCTTTGCAAGAATTCACTGTTGTTACTGTTACCTACATATACTATATTTTGATATCTAATTTTCTCTAGATACTCTATGAGTTTATCATCAAACTTGGACGCTACTCCATCTATGCCACCCACTACTATGACTACATCTATCGTATCACTTGGGATTGGAGCTTCTGAGATTTGTGAGTATAGTATAGTGTCTATGATATTTATACCAGAGTTGAATGCGATATTGGTAGCATACTTGAGGCTGAAGAGTGAAGTAACACCGACGATGAGTGTACTAAGCCCTCCATTAGCAGAGCTACATATAGATATCTCCTCTTTTTTATAATTAGCCAGAAGAGAGCTACATTTGTTCTGCAAATCATCATATATCTCTATGTCAAAATCTCTAAAATACTGGTTGATTTCTCCATCAGCAGAGGTCTTGAAGTATGTACTTCCTATGTCTATTTGTAGTTTATTCATAACATTATCCCTATATCTTCGATGATATGGTCTACTAGTGACTTGCCACACAAGTCTACTTTTGATCTCTCATATGCCAAGCACTTATCACTGATAGGTACATTGCCTCTCTCATAGATACGGATGTTATAGTTTTTGTCTCTTACTGTTATGGCTTCACCATTGTTGATGATGTGAGGAGAGAATGGTATATCTATGATTCCATTTTTGATGGAGTTAAATACTTGTCTCCAGAGAGTATCTGCTGGATCATTAAATACAGCCTCCATGATGTCATCTACCATCTCTGTTAGGTTCTCTTCCTCTTCGGCATCTGTTATGGCAGGGATTCCTCGTAACATATTGAGAGTGTATTGAGTGTTTCTAACCGCAGATGCATTGACCTCTTTAGTAGGGATTCCAAATGCTTCGTCTCTAGTCTTGGTTATCATCTTGTCAGCTCTTATCATGGCTGCTATGACTGTAGAGGTGTTGATGAGTGAATCTGAGAACTCTTTGTCTCTAGGAAATGCACCCATCCATTGGTGATACACTAGATGTATGCTGGCATCTCCATATCCAAACTTCTTGGCATACTTTTTTGCCATCTTTTTGATGACATTGGAACTGACTATATCCTGAGACATAGAGCCTGTCTGAGAGAAACTCACTGAGAAGGACTTGACACCCTCTTCAAGTGAGAGTAGCATCTCTAGTAGCTGGATTACTATCACGATGGCTGGGGGTTGCAGTGTCGCTGATAGTGGACCAAATGACTCTCTGTTGATAGGCTCATTTAGCTCCGAGTACTGGGCACATACTCTCTCTACATATTTCCAGTACAAGAATGCTTTGTCTAGTGGGAAGTTCTTGGAGTAGGGTAGTAGATAGGTGATAGGCCCACCCTCTATCTCAAATATACCAGAAGCTAGAGCTACTTCGATGAGTAGTCTAGCATCTGGAGTTCC
>DAOUPF010000328.1 GCA_030626265.1 Sulfurovum sp. | reverse complement strand
ATAGGGCTTGTCTTTTCTAGTATGGAGACATTTGAGAGTAGAGATTTGGCTAGTGAGATACTACACCAAAAGAAACTAGTCTATATATTTGGGGATACACCACTCTATACTATAGATCGTTCTGTAGTGCTGATGGGAGAGGATGAAGAGATGGAGTCTATCTCTTCTACTAGCTTTTATATCTCTGAGACACTAGGGCTAGACTTATGTTTGTGCAATTTTGATCCAGAAGGTGACTTTGAGCATAAGAAAACAGTAGTAGAACATTATGAGACACTATCTCATGCTACTCACTATCCTATCACTATAGAAGAGAAAAAAGCAAATCCAATAAGAACTCTAAGTAGCATGGAAAATCTACTACAAATCGCTCCATTTACTAAAGAGTTAGAGTTTGGCTCACTTTGGTCTATATTTTCAATCAAGCCAAATGACTATCTACTCAACTCCACTAAGCACCCAAAACTTTTGATTCCTGTTGTTTTGGATTGATATTAAAATTGACTTTTTGATTTTCTCTTCCTTGGGCAACCTTTAGTCATATGAGTATGTATTCTACTTTAGAATATTTTCTTCTTTGATAGTCCATATAAATACTGCTGGGATATATACAAGTGTCATAAGTGTACCAATGATAAGTCCTCCGATAGCTACTGCCCCTAGAGGAGCTAGCTTCTCTAGTCCTATAGCAGCACCTTGGGCTACTGGTAGCATACCTACTGATACTGCAAATGCTGTCATAAGTACAGGTCTGGTTCGTATCTTAATAGATTTTAGCATCGCTTCTCTTTTGTCCAATCCTAGCTTGATCTGCTCTATAGCAAAGTGTACAAGAAGGATGGCATTGTTGACTATGATACCAGCTAATAGTATGAATCCCATCATTGCTGCCATAGAGACATGATAATCAGCGATGAGCATAGCCCATGCACCTCCTATCACAGTTAATGGTATAGAAAAAAGTATCATTAATGAAATTTTGATATTGCCAAACATGACTATGAGTGCAAGAAATATCAGTAAGATAGCCATAACAATAGCTCCACCCATCTTGCCAGCAGATTCACCAAACTGTTTGATATCCCCTGTTTGTTCCAACTCTACATCTTTGGGTAGTTCTATAGATTCTAGCTCTTTCTCAAAGTTTGCCATGATATGTGATATAGAGGTTTTCTCTCTATTTCCATAGACTTCTAGTGTGTACTCTAGACCATCTCTGGTGATGAGTGTTGGCTCTTTACTTGACTCAATTGTAGCAAATTTATTGAGTGGTATTTTGCCTTTTGGTGTATCGATGAGCATAGTTAATATTTTATCAAAACCATCTATCTGCTTTTTTGGCAACCAGGCTCGTATAGTATAGTCTATACTGTTATTTTTTGGGAAAGTAGCTATTGGTGCTCCTCTCAATGCTAGTTGTAACTGTGTGATGATATCTGATCTTTTGAGGCCATACTGCATAGCTATGGCTTCATCAATTTTGAGATTGTATACTATCTTGTCCATATCCCATGAACTAGATACTGATACGATACCTCTAGTCTTGGAGAGTGCTTGATGTACATCTTTGCCTGTAGCTTGAAGCTTGGATATATCAGGGCTGCTAAGCTTGGCAGCTACATTTCCTTTGATACTTGCCATAGCAATAGCACCATATGGTGTAACATCAAGGTACTTTACATGAGGTATAGACGCTATTTCAGCTCTGAGTTTTTTAGATATTTGCCAGATATCTTCATCTCTATGGTGTCTGTCTACATAGGTTGCTATTATATTGAGGTGGTCTATACCACTCCCACTACCGATACTCATAACACCCGCTTCACTACCGATACTTCCTGAGATACGAAGCAGTTCACCTTTGGATATTATGATTTCATTGACCCTCTCCATTACCTCTTGACTTTTTGATATGGGTAGATTGCTATCAGTTGTTATTTTAATATTGACCGCTCCTGTATCCATCGGGGGAGTTAGCTCTTGACCTACTACTGGCATTACAAATTTTAAAGAAGTGAAAAACAGTGCAAAAAGTACTACAATAGAAAAGATACCTAGTGTCCATGATCTTGTAATTCCACTAACAATGGTAGAAAAGAAAGCTTGTATGTAGTCATTGGCTTTTGAGATGACAATACTAAACCAATATTCAAACTTCAGGATGATTGGATGCTCAAATGTGAGAATATAGAGTGATAGTAAAGGAACCACTACGATAGAGATGACATAAGATGCCACTAATGCTAAAAGTAGTGTTCCTACAAGTGGACCAAAAACAGTCTGTGGATAACCGCCCACAAAAAGCATAGGAGCTAGAGCTATCATTGTAGTGATAGTTCCACTGAGATCTGCAAACATAATTTCTTTGGTTCCATTAAATACAGCTCTATGGATATCTTATTTGAGCTAATGATAATGCCTCTCT
>DAOUPF010000279.1 GCA_030626265.1 Sulfurovum sp. | reverse complement strand
TTATCAAAAGTGCATTGAACCATGAGTTGTTGTCTATCTCTATATTCATGACAGCCCTACTGTTGGAGTCTATTTTTCTCCATGATGGCTCTTGGTTAAATACTCTCCTAAAACCTTTGACCTTAATATGCTCAATTCTATCTAGACTGATATTATGTTTTTCTAGCTCTTTTGGATTTAATAGTGATCCATACACTACGAGATTCATCAAATTACTCCTGTATATACTTATCAAATGACTGTGGCTTGTTGTACTCTTCCATACTCATGTCTGGGTATGGTACTTCTTCTCCACTCCAAGGTTTTCTGAGGATATAGTCTCCACCCTCATTGATCTGGGCAACATTGTCTCTGTGTAGTGGTATTTTTCCTCCAGCAGTTGCTAGGTATCTAGGGATTGCATCTCCAGCTATGTTGCCATACATACTCTCTACTAGCTCTCTACCTATACTGATAGGCACTCTCAAGTGTCCAAACTCTGGATTTCTAAAGCTACAGTTAAACAGATAATAAGGTCGGATATAAGACTCCTGTAGTAGCTCTGAGAGTTTCCACATCTTATTTTGAGTATCATTTACTCCTCTTAAAAGTACCGCTTGATTTAGGATAGCACTTGTAACTTTACTTAGTCTTTTGAATGCATCATGTACTTCTGGTGTAATCTCTTGAACAGTATTTATCTGCGTGACAAATCTCAATGGTTTGATAGCATTTGATTTTGCACAAATCTCCAAGAACTGGTCATCTATCCTCTGAGGAGTCATTATCGGTATTCTACTGCCTATTCTTTTTATCTTTACATGAGGGATTTTATCTAACTCTTCAAATAGATACTCTAGTCTCTTGTTTGATAGTGCTAGTGCATCACCACCAGTGATGAGTACATCTCTGACTGCTGTATTTCCTCTGATATAATTTAATGCCTCCTCATAAGTATTTTTACTACTTACCCAGTCTTTGTCTGATATGTGATCTAGTCTGAGACAGTATGTACAGAACATTGCACACATGTTGGTAGCTTTTATGGTGAGAACCCTTGGATAGAACTGATCTATCAGTCTAGCAGGTGAATGGTCAGATGCCACTGGCTCTATGTTGATACCTCTGTTGTCTACCATATCACCTGTGGGTACACTCTGGATGAGTATAGGGTCGTTTACCTCTCCTGGTATGATTAGACTAGCATAGTATGGTGATATACGCATCCTAAACACACCCACAACTCTCTGTATGTCATCTATCAAACTCTGAGGGATATCTATGATCTCCGCTAGCTGCTCACCTGAAGTGATAGCATATTTAATCTGCCCAGCATAGGTATCCCATGCTTCATCTGGCATATTGAGTTTCTCTTGTATTTTCTTTCTATTTTTAGCTATCTGCTCCTGTAGATCAAATCCACTTGGTGCATCTTTGACATGATTATCTATATAGTCTTGTACTCTCTCATTGGCAGTCTGTGCAATTGGTAGTGCAGAGTAGACTCTACCTCCTACTGATACACTATGCTCATCTATATTTTTATGTTTTATTGCCATTAGATAGAGCTCATCTTTATCTATACCTATATCCTCTGGTGAGGCTCCATAGTTCTCTTTGATAGTCTTTAGTTTATCAAAGAGCTGAACCATAGGGTTGGTCAATTTGTTGGAAGTTTTACTAACCTCTAACCACTCTTTGGCTTCATCTATATCTTTTAAATCCACTTTTGTTTTATTCTCTGAGGGAGCATATAAGAGCTCAAAAAGATTTACATCAAATTTGTCTAGCTTTGTTAAATCCACATCTCCAGTTACAGCACAATCCATTTTTTATCCTTTATTCTATCTATTTTCATTTACATACTCTTTGACAGTGTATGCAACCAATTTTTTACCCATTTCAATACTATTTTCTATATCTTCATAACTTTTACCCACTGCTATTATTCTTCCCAAGAAAGAACCTTCATTTACAAAAACATCTTGTCCTACATGCTCTAATACTATAAACTCCTTATTTATTTTATTGTTAGTGACATTATCAAACATATTTACCTCTTCATTCTGATAAGGTAAAAAACCATGCGTGATAAGCTTATTCTCTATCTTGTAGTTATAGGTACTCCAAAATAGATTGGTATCAAAAAAGTCTGACTCGACCATGTTTGGAGCTTTTATACTCTTTGTGACAGCATATAGCTCTAGTTCTGGTAAGTTCGGTGCATACTTGGGTAGCTGTGCTCTGAGCATACAGCAAAACTCCATAGTCGTTCCCTGCTTTCTAGGATTTGTCTCTATGAAAAAAATTTTCTCATCTTCAGTTACTATAAAGTCACAACCAAATAGACCCCTATATCCTAGTCTAGCCATCTCTCTACCTACTATTCTAGTCTGCTCTATAACTTCTTCTTGTACCACTCTTGACATTTTTGATGGATATGTAGAGCCTTTGAACTTAGTACCATCTATCCTCTGATCTGCTACACTTGCTACATAGATATCATTCTCGTTGATAACGACACCTAAGCTTGTGGGATCAGAAATATGTTCTATAAACTCTGTTACCAAAAAAGTATCATCTGTGTGCATACTAAATTTCTTCTCTATATCATCTATGGAGTGGGCGATGATACTATTGGCTCCTGCAGCACTCTTCTCTAGAGATATAAACAAAGATCGCCCACTATTTTGCATAATTCTTTTGGAGTCTTCTATGAGACTTTTATAAGATTCACTGACACTATACTCTGCCATAGGAAGAATAGGAGAAAATATATCATAAAGAGATATCTTGTTGCTCAATAGTGTTACTAGATCTTTATCTGGACCTATGAGAGTGACACCATCTTTCTCATTTAGAGTCATATATGGGCTAGTCTCAAACATATATATAAGTAACTCATTTTGA
>DAOUPF010000345.1 GCA_030626265.1 Sulfurovum sp. | reverse complement strand
TAATCTTGCGAGTAGTTAGCACATCTGGAGAGATAATTTTGAGACGCACCCACCCTCTATGGGGACGGTTAAATCGTCTAGTCATAGAGACATTATATGTACCTGCTCTAGGAGCCCTCAGCTCCTTGACTGGACCCTGAATGTTGTTGCTTTGTACAAATCTATAGCGTACCATACCGGCACGATTGACTTTTATTTTACCTTTAAATTTCACTGTTTTTGGACATGAATTAGCAAGATTAACAGGTGAGACTTCTAGTTTGATATTTTGTACCAAAGCTCGAGGAGCGATACGATTTTGGCACTCTACTTTAAAATTATATCTCCGTGAAGTTTTAGGGGTTGGTGATAGTACTTTTAGTTTGACCCAACCGTTAAAATCACCTATAAATCTACGCTGTGTATGTACATTGATATTCCCAGGTCTTCTAGCTGATACCCTCTGCACAGGACCTCTAGTGCCATCACTATATATAAAGCTATAGCGTACTTCCCCTGGAAGTAATATCTTAATCTTTGCATTGATTCTTATATTTTTAGGACAGGGACCTTGATGTTGGGCAGGGGAGACAGAGCTTATCTGTGCCTTCAAAACTACACCTAAGCCTGCTCCTAAGATGCTAATACTCAAGAGCACAAATACTGCCAATTGTCTAATAATATGTTTCATTATTTTTTCTCCCTCTTTTTTATGATAATTCAAGTATGACATATAAGTGTTTGCTGAAAGTTTAAAAAGTGGCTCAGGAGAAAAAAGCAATGATACTAATACTACTATTATTCTTAGTTCTCTTAATAGTCCTCTGTCTTTGGGTCTACAGTAGTAATTTATCCCATTTTTGTAAAAAACTGATATGATAGCTGCTATAAATCATCTAAAGGTACCTTATGCCATACAAGCTATCCATATTTACTTCACTTTTTTTAACACTCTCACTCTACTGAACTAATTGCCATGAACTATGAAACAACTTTGGTGATTATGATGGCTTCATGCGACTACAATCAGGCGAGGTAGATTGCACATATCCACCTAAAAAAACCCCACTTGTATCTAATGTACTTAAAGATATGGCAACACCTTCCAAAACCACGAGTCACTTCTACACACAATGGAGAGAGTCTGGAGGTACATTTATACGCTTTGAGGTAACAGTAGGTAGCGACAGTCTCTCCTTTGTTGGTGAAGCCAAGCCAGAATTGGACCCCTACTTTATCAAGTTCTCTCCATCATATTTTATGGATGATCATATGATTGATGTACAGATGCAGTGCCAACCGACAGGAAAGCAGCATTTTTACTGTGAGGGCACACAAGGATCATATCGCAAAGGTACCGTTATCTATCAAAGAGAGAAGAAGAAGATATTTGATCTCAGCTTCTATGGTATCCCTGATAGTGCAGCAGCAGATGCTTCAGAAGAACTTGTATTTCGTATCTACAGTGACGGACGATATATCCATACTGTATACTACCGCAATGCTCAGGCCATAGAAAGACTTAGTGAACATTACCCTATTGCACAATAAGAGACTAAGCTACTTCTGCATAACCATATCAAGCCCTAAAGGCGCATATCGTACCTTATTGTAACGATATACAATTGTATAGTCGAAAGATTTATTCTTTATAATGCCTTGCCTATGTAAGTGTATATCATAGTATTGCCCTGCACCTGGCTTTAGCTGCAATGAGCTTTTCCAATTCGTCCGAACTGTACTACCCGTTCCTCCGTTCTCTTCATGTAGTGTTGTAGAGAATACTGTATATACTCCTGTATCGTCTATCTTGACCAGATTATAGTAATCCATCCCCCAACCCATATTGGCATATCCCGTGCGAATAGCCAATGCACACTGTGAAGGAGATAGATGCACTAGTGCCATATTATCTCTACCTGGAGGATTATCCCAGCCTGAACCACCTTGGAATGCTTTATAGGCATACTTTTTGAGTTTCCATGTGCGTGCATCTTCTTTATGATATACAAACAAAGAAAGCACAGGCACACAGGCGTGACATTCAAAGTTTTTTCGTGGAGATGAAGCAATCACCACCCATGCTATATCCTGCTCTCCCTCTCTGGAAAAATAAACCCCCTCTGGTTTATGTTTGAGATTACGATTAGAAAATCCCATAGGGTTACTCCTAGCATATGCAACTACCTGCTTGCGTGCATCTTGCTCCAAAAGATGAGACAATGTATGGGTGCTATCAATTTGGGAAGTTCGATAAGCAGGTACTATCTTTTTGGGCTCTCTATATAC
>DAOUPF010000455.1 GCA_030626265.1 Sulfurovum sp. | reverse complement strand
TGACGATATCTGGTCTATGCTCGTTATCAAATAGCTTATTGAGAGATAGGAAAATACAGTCAGTAGGTGTCCCATCATCAAGCTTGAAAAAGCCATCAGAAATCTCTACAAACCTAAGTGGACGAGAGAGAGTCAGAGAGTGCCCACAAGCTGATTTCTCCACTGTAGGAGCTACTACTATGACATCACCTAGAGGGCGTAGTGCATCCACAAGAGCTAGTAAGCCCTTGGAGCTAAAGCCATCATCATTTGTTACTAATATCTGTTTCTTTTTTGCCATGTCTTTTCCTAATATTTGTAAATTATTTATAAGTATACGGAAGTGAAGACTTTAGTCTCACCCAAATGTTGTATAGATCGCATTATTAGGTGGGACTGAACTCTCCACTTCCATAATGGGTTAAATTCAAATGCAATTATAGCCTTTTTCTGAAGAGATATGAATATTTTGGTATAATACTTCAACTATAATAAATTATAAGGGAAACGGGTATGCAAAAAGAGCCAATGTTACAAAAAACATTTACCAGACTGTCTATGGAGCTAGAACATCTCAAAAATGTAGAGAGAGGAGTCATCGCCAAGATCATAGATACTGCTAGAGAACTAGGTGATCTCAAAGAGAATGCAGAGTATCACGCAGCCAAGGATAAGCAAGGGCTCATGGAAGCTCGTATCATAGAGGTTGGTGACTTGGTGAGTAGAGCTCAGATAGTAGACCCGACAAAAGCATCTCATGAGAGAGTAAGCTTTGGCTCTACCGTGCTGCTAACTGACCAAAATACCGACGAAGAGATCAAATACACTATCGTCGGAGGTCAAGAATCCAATCCAAACCAAGGTCTGATATCTATACAGTCACCAATGGCAAGAGCCTTGATAGGCAAAGAGGAGGGTGAAGAGGTAGGTCTCAATCTGCCAACAGGGGCCAAGAGATTTGATATAGAAGAAGTTTTTTACGAAGAGATAGTGATAGATTAGGAGATAGAGATGGTAAAAGTAGGAATTGTTGGGGCTAGTGGATATACTGGGTTGGAGTTGATAAAGATGCTTCTAAATCATTCAGGATTTGAGCTTACATATCTAGCTACTACTACAGGTGATACTATGATAGAGGCACTACATCCATCACTGGAGGATGTGATGACTTTCCCTGTAGATAAAGCTAGTCATGTAGATATCATAGATAGATGTGAGCTTGTCTTTTTGGCACTACCACACAAGGCATCTATGGGGATTGCAAAAGAGTTACTAGATAAGGGTATTAAAGTAGTGGACTTTTCTGCTGATTATAGGCTAGAGCTTGATACATATGAAGAGAACTACTGCCCCCAT
>DAOUPF010000443.1 GCA_030626265.1 Sulfurovum sp. | reverse complement strand
GATAAGCTTTCAGTCTCTGAGCACCTATCAGCAGTAGCTAAAGAGGCTAACGGTACTGCAAAACTAACAGGTTTTGTTAGACTTGCTCTTGGCGAAGGTATCGAGATAGAAGAGGAAGATTTTGCAGCAGAAGTAGCTGCACAAATGTCATAACAAAAAGGCTCCTCTTGGAGCTTTTTTGAATTAGAAATTAGAAATTAGAAATTAGAAAATACCTTTCAGCCCTTTTACCCATATTATTTATGCTATGATACTATCTAAAAAGGCAATACCTTTATGTCTCAAATTCTTATAGAAGCCAACTCCCTCTCTCACAGCTTTGACTACCCTCTATACAGTGATATAAGCCTAAGCCTAGATGAGGGACAAAGTATTGCTATAGTAGGACGAAGTGGAAGTGGTAAATCAACCTTGCTTCATACTCTAGCTACATTTTTAGAGCCAGACTCTGGAACTGTCAAGCTGTTTGGTAGAGATATATACTCACTTGAAATTGATGAAATAGAGTTGCTAAGACGGCATGAGATTGGAATTATATTTCAAACTCATTATCTGTTTAAAGGGATGACTGGTAGAGAAAATATCAATATAGCCTCACTACTAGCAGATGAACCATTAGATAGTAATCTGCTAAAACAGCTTGAAATCGAGGATGTGATAGATCAAAAAATAGGTGATCTATCAGGAGGTCAACAGCAACGAGTATCTATAGCAAGAGTGCTAAATAAACAACCTAAAATCATATTTGCAGATGAGCCAACAGGAAATCTAGATAGTGAGACAGCTACATTAGTGATGGATGTGCTACTTGATTATATAGAGAAAAATACTGCAGTACTGTTTCTTGTAACACATGATGATGTTATTGCTAGAAGATGTGACTTTCATTATAGGCTAGAGGATCAGAGCTTGATTAAAATAAAATAATTTTGCCTTAAACATAAATAATTTTGCTATAATCTCTTCATATTTTATAGGAGTATTTTTATGTATTTTAAATCATTTTTATCTATTTTTATAGCTATATTTTTCCTCAATGGTTGTAGCACCAAAGGTGGACCTTCTAGTCTGCTAAGCTATAGCTCAACTATATCTATAGAGGAGATTAATGAAGCACTTGCTAAAGTATTTCCTATTCAAAAAAAATCAGTTGTTGGGAGCATTGGTCTCAAAAAAGCTCTACTTCGTCCAGCACCAAAGAGCGACAAGGTCGCCCTATCGGTTGCCTTTAGCTTAAAGAGTTTTGAGATTCCAGAGGGAATAGATGGTGTATTGAATATATCAGCAGGGCTGCGATATGATCCTAAAACTAAGAAAATATTTTTAAAAGAGTTGATTCCACTAGGTGCACAATTTTCAAATGCATCACTCTCATCATATGTCTCCAAAAGTGCTAGATCTGCCTTGAGTACTATAGCTATGAGAGAGCTTACTGATATAGAAGTGT
>DAOUPF010000185.1 GCA_030626265.1 Sulfurovum sp. | reverse complement strand
TTAGTGCTTGTGCAGCTGCTCTTATATCTACTATTGCCAAAGCTTCATACTTCTCTTTCGCACTTTTACCCTCTAGAGAGTCTAACTGCTCTTTGTATGCTGGTGAAGTAGTGATTGCAGATGCAAATATAGATGGATTACTTGTAGCACCATTAATGATGCCTTTTTCTATCAATGAAGGAAACTCATTTTTCAGATAATCTCTCTCTACAAAATCTAACCAAAGTGAAAATCCTATATCTCTATTTACCATTGCTATACTCCCAATTAAAATGTTGCCATGAACCCAAATCACTAGGTTTTTGAAGTGCCTCTTTTAGCTCTTCTAGATAACTGTCTCTACTAACTATCATCGCACCCATACGAACTAAGTGATCTGTTTTCATCTGGCAGTCTATAAAATCATAGCTTTTAGCTCCTAAAACATCACTTAGTGCTCTAAATGCTACCTTGGAAGCATCACTAACTAGAGAGAACATAGACTCCCCAAAAAACGCCCCTCCCATAGCTATACCATACAGTCCACCTACCAATACACCATCACAATAAACCTCTACACTGTGTGCAAACCCTTGTGTGTGTAGCTCTATGTATGCTTCTCTCATCTCCTCTGATAGCCATGTACCCTCTTGACCCTCTCTAGGTACTGTCCCACAATATCTGATAACCTCTGCAAACTCTCTATCAAACGAGACTGTAAACTTGCCACTACGAAGAGTTCTTGCAAATGATTTGGTAGTTTTGAAGTTTTGTGGGTACAGAAGTAGTCTAGGATTTGGTGACCACCACAGTATAGGGTCAGTAGGGCTATACCAAGGAAATATCCCATTTCTGTATGCAGTAAGTAGTCTGTTTGGTCGTAAATCTCCTCCATAAGCGAGAAGCCCCTCATCCGAAGCATTACGAGGATTTGGGAAAATCAGATCCATACCTAACTGAGATATAAGATAGTTATCCTCATCAAACATAGAGGGCAAGCTATCTATCCTCATAAGAGAAAATTAGTTTTTGGTTTTTGTAATCTACTCTCACAAATCCACCTTTTTTGAGTCTACCAAATAGTATCTCATCAGTGAGTGGCTCTTTTATCTGCTCATCTATAACTCTAGCTATCTCTCTAGCACCATACTGCTCATTATAGCTCTGCTTTGCTATATACTCTTTTGCTTTTTTACTAAGCTTTATCTCTATTTTTTTATTTTTCAAGAGACTATTTACTCGTCCAAGCTCTATAGAAACAATCTGTACTAATGCATCTATAGTTAGAGAGTCAAATTCTACTATGGCACTTAGGCGATTGCGAAACTCTGGTGCGAAAAACTCTTTTAGTGCTTTATCTGTACGCATAGAGTTGTCTTTCTCAAAGCCCATAACACTAGCCTCTTTTGTACCTATATTTGATGTCATGATGATAATGGTATTTTTAAAATCACTCACCATACCATTGTTATCAGTTAGCTTTGCTCCATCCATGACCTGTAGTAGTATATTCATGATATCTGGATGAGCTTTTTCTATCTCATCTAGTAGTAATACTGTATATGGATGCTTCTTTATCATCTCAGTGAGCAGTCCTCCCTGCTCGAAACCTACATATCCAGGAGGTGCTCCTATGAGACGACTGACTGTATGCTTCTCCATATACTCACTCATGTCAAGTCTCTCAAAATGAACCTCCATCACTCCTGCCAAGCTTTTAGCTAGCTGTGTTTTACCTACTCCTGTAGGTCCTACGAACAGAAAGCTACCTATAGGAGAATCTTCTTGGTTGAGTCCAGCATATGAGCGTTTGATAGCACGCACTAGCACCTCGATAGCCTTGTCTTGACCTACCACTTCATTTTGTAAATTCTTTGTGAGTTTTTTTAGTTTTTTTGTATCATCAGTACCCAGAGAGCTTGATGGCAACTTCAACATACGTGATACTATCTCTGTGATATCTTTAGTTGTCACCTCAAAGTCTTTTTTACCTCTTAGCATAAAATGAGCTCCAGCTTCATATATGATATCCATAGCTTTATCTGGTAAAAACCTGTCATGTATATACTTCATACTCAAATCAATTGCTGATTGTAGTGCTTTATCTGAGAAAGCTATCTGATGATACTCTTCATACTTATTCTGTACACCCTTTAGTATCTCAAATGTATCCTCTATATTAGGCTCAGCGACATCTATCTTGGCAAATCTTCTGCTTAATGCTTTGTCTTTGTCAAAGAAGTTTCGATACTCACTATATGTTGTAGCACCTATACATTTGAGCTCACCACGAGCTAGGGCTGGCTTTAGTATATTGGAAGCATCCATACTACCTCCACTGGTACTTCCAGCACCGACCAGAGTATGAATCTCATCTATAAACACTATAGCATCATCTATCCTGCCTATCTCCTCTATCACCCCTTTGAGTCTCTTCTCAAAATCACCACGATACTTAGTACCTGCTACCAAAGCACCCATATCTAGAGCAAATATCTTAGAACTACTCAAAATATCAGGTACATCACCTTGTGATATCTTCAGTGCTAAGCCCTCTGCTATAGCAGTCTTGCCAACCCCAGGTTCACCTACTAGGAGTGGATTATTCTTTTTACGGCGACATAGTGTCTGCATGACTCTATCTATCTCATCCCCTCTTCCTATCACTGGATCTATCTTACCCTTTTTAGAGTACTCTACTAACTCATGTGTAAACTTATCTAGATTTGGAGTTTTACTTTTTTCACTCTTTTTATCTTCTTCTACAAAGCTATGAGATATGACTTCGAGTATATCTGTACGGTCTATCTCCTCTTTGAGCAGTAGGTAGTAGGCATAACTCTCTGTTTGGTTAGATATCACAGCTAACATATCACCTATAGTAGCTTCCCTATTCCCTGATGAGTGTACATGATTCATCATCTCATTTACAGACTTAGATAGAGAGATAGTCTCTAGAGGATCTACCTCTTGCTCTATAGATGGTGTTTTCTCTTCTATATGCTTCTCTACCCCACTCTCCAAGCTCTCCAAGTCTGCTCCCAAAGAGACCAAAATCTCAGCACCCTCTTGGCTACGAACAATAGATAGAAATATATGCTCTAGTGTGAGATACTCATGATGCTTTTGCCTTGCATACTCTACAGAATTTGAAAATACTTCATTGAGTTCTATACTTATCATCATCTCTCCTAATCATCTATCTCATAAGTAGCCAGTAGTGGAAACTTATTTTGTTTGGCAAATGTCTTGACTTGCTCTACTTTGGTCTGGGCTATCTCATGAGTGTAAACACCACAAAGCCCTTTGCCTTTCTTGTGTACCTCTAGCATGATTGCCTCTGACTCCTCTTGGGTTTTGTGAAATACTTTACTTAGTATCATAATCACAAAATCCATAGTAGTATAGTCATCATTATGCAACAACACTTTATACATAGACGGCTCATCCAACATCACATCATAATCTAATTCGGTTTCTATCTTTGGCATATTATTTTAAATCCTGTATTTATATAAATATCTAGATATATTATACAGATAATTGATAAACGGAAGTGATAGTATGGTTAGGATTATTTAACACAAGAAAAAACATGATAATAAAAGTACTTCTAAAGTGATAGGCTATACGCCTACCACTCACACTCTGCTTTGAGCTTTTTTGTCATTTCAAATTCGTTTTCTGGATAGGTCCATTGACATCTTTGTGTAGGTCCACGAGATGGAGTGACAAAGTTTTGATGCCAAGCACCCCATAAGCCAGCAAATCTCAATATAAGACTATTTGAGTGTTTTGAATTGGGAAGTGTAGCATTTAGCTCTCCAAGGTTTTTTGTCTCATCATCTAAGCTAGTCAAAAAACTATGTCCTGTTCCATTGTGATCTGCCGTATGTGCGAAGCTTCCTTTAGGACTAGGCCAGAAAGT
>DAOUPF010000064.1 GCA_030626265.1 Sulfurovum sp. | reverse complement strand
GGCTGAGATCGTATCGGGATTTGTTACTGAGTATAGTGGACTTCGTTGGGGACTCTTCTTTATCGGTGAGTATGCTAACATGATTACTATTGGTGTATTGGCATCTGTGATTTTCTGTGGAGGATATAACGACTTCTTCTTTATACCAGGTTGGATAATGATGCTACTCAAAGTCGGTTTCATCTTCTTCCTTATGTTATGGGTGAGAGCTTCGTGGCCACATATCAGACCAGATCAGCTTATGTGGCTGTGTTGGAAGATATTGATGCCACTAGCAGTAGTAAATATTGTTGTCACTGGTGTAGTGATGATGGCAATGGCATAAGGGGATATTGATGAGCTTAGAACAATTTAAAAACAGAAATGTAGGTAGACAAAACTACCGTATGTTAGATATCGCAAAAACACCAGAGACTGGATGGGGCAAGTTTAGACAAGCCCTTTCACGAACACTCAAAGGTGAGCTTTTTGTAGGACTTGCAGTTACCTTTGGCATCATGGTTAGGACACTTTTCCGTGGAGAGACACACACTATCAGGTATCCTCTAGAGAAGATACCTATATCAGCTAGATACCGTGCTATCCATGAGATGAAGAGATTGCTTGAGAGTGGCAACTATAGATGTATAGGTTGTGGACTTTGTGAGAAAATCTGTCCATCTAGCTGTATCACTATGGAGACAGCATATGATGAGAATCAGAGAAAAGAGGTTAGTGAGTACACTATCAACTTTGGTCGCTGTATCTTTTGTGGATACTGTGCTGAGGTTTGTCCAGAATTGGCTATCGTACATGGTGGTCGATATGAGACATCTAGTGAGCAGAGAGCAAGCTTCTCTCTGTTTGAAGATATGTTGACACCTATAGACAAACTGACAAGCCAAAAAGAGTACCCAGGATTTGGGGCTACCTCATCAAATGCTGATGAGAATATCAAAAAAACGCCATTAGCGTATTAGGGAGTACAGATGATAACAATTGCTTTTTATTTCTTTTCAATACTTATAACACTCCTCTTTTTGGTGACAGTTATGAGTAAAAATCTTCTCTATGCAATGACCTCCTTGGCAGCAGGAATGGTTCTGATATCAGGACTATTCTTCATGCTAGGAGCTGACTTCCTTGGTGTTGTTCAGCTCATTGTGTATGTTGGTGCTGTTATGGCACTTTACTCTTTTGCTATGATGTTCTTTGATGCCTCTAGAGATATCAAAGAGAGAAATGGTAGCTCAATGTTAGTATTTGCACTAGGTGGAGCAATCGCTCTACTACTAGTTGCGATGTTCTCAGCACCTATTATTGGTGAGGGAGCAGTAGGACTATATGCATCAGCGGAGGGGGCAACAAACCCACAAGCTGTTGGGTTAGTACTATTTACTAAGTATCTAGTACCATTTGAAGTAGCAGCAGTGATGCTTCTAGTTGCTATGATAGCAGGTATCATACTAGCTGGCAAAAAGATGGATGTAAGCCTCTCAACTACAGAGGATGAGAGTGATATAACAGATGACACACAAGGGGGAGAGAAATGATAGGACTTAGCCATTACCTTATACTATCTGCTATCCTATTTTCTATTGGGTTAGTAGGTGTTTTAAGACGGAGAAATCTTCTGATGCTATTTTTTGCAACAGAGATTATGCTAAATGCAGCCAATATTGCTTTTGCTGCAATCTCAAGCCATTACAATGACCTCTCAGGTCAAATGTTTGCTTTCTTTATAGTTGCAGTTGCAGCTAGTGAAGTTGCTGTTGGCTTGGGACTATTGATTGTGCTTCATAAAAAGTATGGCACTCTAGATTTAGATAACTTTACAGTGATGAAGGGGTAGTGATGGAAAATTTAGTATACATAGCACTATTTGCTCCACTTGTTGGCTCGATTTTTGCAGCTTTTTATGGCATGAGCCCAAAAAATATAATCACAGGTATAGTCACTTCTGCTCTGTTGTTTGTATCTTTTGTAGCTTCTGCCATTTTATTAAATCATGTTATGACAGTCGGTCCCATTCATGTTCGTATGATGGACTGGATTATGGCTGGAGATATGTTGATACCATTTGGATTTATAGTAGATCAAGTATCTGTTACTATGATGACTATGGTAACACTAATATCTACTATCATCCATATCTACTCTAACGGATATATGGAGCATGACAAAGGATTTAACAGATTCTTCTCATACCTCTCACTATTTGTTTTCTCAATGCTTATACTTGTGATGAGTGACAACTTCCTAGGACTATTTATCGGTTGGGAAGGCGTGGGTGTCTGTTCTTGGTTACTGATTGGTTTTTGGTATCACAAGCCAGATGTTACTAGAGACATTAACCCATCTATATCTCCATCATGGGCAGCAAACGAAGCGTTTATTATGAACCGTATTGCTGACCTTGGTATGCTAGTAGGTATCTTCTTGATATACTGGAATCTAGGTACTCTTCAGTATGATGAAGTCTTTGCATCAGTAGGACCTCTAGAGAATGATTTGGTATTTTGGATAGGTATTACACTATTTATAGGAGCTATGGGTAAGTCAGCACAGTTTCCACTACATACTTGGCTAGCAGATGCAATGGAGGGACCAACTCCTGTATCTGCACTGATTCATGCAGCTACGATGGTAACAGCAGGTGTATATCTAGTGATTCGAGCTAATCCTATATATGACTTGATACCAGATGTGGGCTACCTTATTGCAGTTGTTGGTACTTTTGTAGCAATATTTGCAGCTTCTATGGCACTGGTCAATCGTGACTTGAAGCGTATCATCGCATACTCTACACTCTCTCAGCTAGGTTATATGTTTGCCGCTGCTGGATTGGGTGCTTACTGGGTAGCACTATTTCACCTAGTAGCTCATGCATTCTTCAAATCACTACTCTTCCTTGGAGCTGGTAATGTAATGCATGCTATGAATGATCAACTAGATATATTCAAGATGGGTGGATTAAAAAAAGTAATGAGATGGACATATCTCTATATGGGAGTAGCATCATTAACACTAGCTGGTATTTGGCCACTAGCAGGATTCTTCTCCAAAGATACTATTTTAGAAGTTGCCTTCAATGAGCATACTTATGGTATCTGGTTTATCTTGTGGATTACTGCTGGGCTCACTGCATTTTATAGCTTTAGACAGGTATTCCTCACATTCCATGGTACTCAAAGGTATGATGATGCAGATGCACATCCACATGAAGTACAAAAATATGTACTTATAGCATTGATACCATTAGCAACTCTAGCTGTTATATTTGGTGGATTTATGGATACTTTCAAGACATTTACTACTACTCTATTACCTGCTTATGAGATGAGTGAACATACACATCATATAGCTTGGATGCTTATCGCAGTAACTTCTGCTATAGCTATTAGTGGTATTATCTTTGCATACTTGAGATATGGTAAAGGACTAAAGAGAAATGAAAAACTAGAAAATTCTCTACCATACAGAGTACTCTCCAACCAATACTATATCCCAATCTTATATGATAAAGTATTTTCAAAGCCATATGCAAGCCTATCCAAGTTCTCTTGGCAGGTTGTAGATCAGAGGATAGTAGATGCTACAGTAGATGGTATCGGTGGTATCATCAAAAGCACAGGTGACAATACTCGAAGGATGCAGACAGGTAACCTATCTGACTATCTCAAATGGATGGCAGCAGGTGCATTGCTCTTAGTAGCTATTGCATTTCTGGCATTTAAATTAACTCAAGGAGCTAACTAATGGAAAATATTTTAAGTATTTTAGTCTTTTTCCCTCTTGTGGCAGGACTACTTGGTTTCCTTGTTGACAAAAATAGTATCAGAGTTTATGGTATAGCCGTGGCTTCTATAGAGTTTATATTATCTCTTTGGTTATGGATGCTGTTTGATACTAGCAATGCAGGTTTCCAGTTTGTAGAGATGATTCCTTTAGTTCCTGATTTTGGAATTTCATATTATGTTGCAGTTGATGGTATCAGTCTATTTATCATCATTATGGCTACACTTATGACTCTCATAGGTATCATAGCTCTTAACATAGAAAAAAATATCAAAAACTTGATTATCACTCTTCTTTTTCTAGAAGTTGCGATGATTGGAGTTTTTGTATCTCTTGATGCTATTATCTTCTATCTCTTCTGGGAATTCTCACTAGTGCCTATGCTTTATATCATAGGTGCATGGGGCGGAGAGAGACGAATCTATGCTGCTGTTAAGTTCTTCTTGTATACATTTGCTGGATCATTGATCATGCTTATAGGTATGTTATATGTGGCATATGTGTATCACTCAGTTTCAGGAGCATGGAGCTTTGCTATTACTGATTGGTATGCTCTAGTCTTACCATTTGAAGTGGAAAAGTATCTATTTTGGGCATTCTTTATAGGATTTGCTATAAAAGTACCTATGTTTCCATTCCATACATGGCTTCCATATGCTCACGGACAAGCACCAACGGTAGGTTCTGTTATACTAGCTGCTGTACTGCTAAAGATGGGTACATACGGCTTTGTTAGATTCTCACTACCGATGTTCCCTGATGCCTCAGTAGCATATATAATGCCTGTAGCTATACTAGCCCTCATCATGATTATATACACCGCTATGGTGGCATATGCCCAAGAGGATATGAAACAGGTCATTGCCTACTCTTCAGTCTCTCATATGGGTGTTATCATCATCGGTACTTTTGCTATGAATGCAGAGGGAATTACAGGTTCTATATTTTTGATGCTCTCTCACGGTATAGTATCAGGAGCCCTGTTCTTGCTCGTTGGTTCCATCTATGATAGGCGACATACCAAGCTCATGAGTGAGTTTGGAGGTCTTGCGTCCGTGATGCCAAAGTATGCTCTCATATACGGTATCATGCTGATGGCTTCAGTTGGATTGCCTTTGACTATAGGTTTTGTAGGAGAGTACCTCTCACTTGTAGGATTTTTCAAAGTATCACCAACACTAACGGTTCTTGCAGGTACATCGATCATCTTAGGAGCGGTATATATGCTAACTCTTTATAAGAGAACATTCTTTGGACCAGTTACTAATGATGCCAACAAAAAATTGATGGACTTAGATGGTAAAGAGCTAACAGCACTAGTACCTCTAGTAGCAATAGTTATCTGGTTAGGTATATATCCTAAGCCAGTTCTAGTACCTATAGACAACTCAGTCAAAGCACTTACTAGCTTTATGCATGAAAAAGCACATACACCAAAGGCAAAAGCCACCATACTGGTAAGCAAAACTACTAGGGAGGTAAAATAATGTTAGAGCCTATTTCCGTAAGTTTAGAATCACTAAACTTGATAACACTATCTCCAATGTTGATAGCTATCGGTGGTGCGCTACTGATACTAATCATTGATCTATTCAAGAGTGACTTGGATAAGACACTATATGTGATATTGACTATGTTGATACTCTTTGTTGACTTTGGTGCTACATATAGTCTGGCTATCAATGAGAGAGGTTTCTTTGATCTCATGCTCATAGATGGTATAGCTGTTGTATCTCAGTTGATTATATTGATAGCATCTTTGCTCTTTGTACCACTAGCTCTTACTGCTTCTAATAAGAGATTTCATGAGTACTCATACCCTGAGTACTTTGCACTATTCTTGTTTATGGTAGCTGGTTTCCAGTTCATGGTAGCTACTGACAACCTTATATTGATGTTTGTAGGTCTAGAGACTGCGTCACTGTCTCTATATACTCTCATAGCTATGCACAACACTAGAGGAGCACATGAAGCAGCTATCAAGTACTTCACTATGGGTGCTCTTGCAGCTGGTTTCTTCCTCATGGGTTCAGCCGTCATATATGCAACGACTGGTTCAGTAGAGCTATATGAAGTAGCCAAGATACTACAGTCACAAATGGACAAAACAGGATTCATGATATCTGCTCTTGGCGGAGTTGTATTGATGCTTGTTGCAGTAGGATTTAAAGTATCACTATTCCCATTCCATATGTGGACACCTGATGTATATGAGGGATCTAGTGCACCTATGGCTGGTTATATGTCTATAGTACCTAAGCTTGCTATGGTTGTTGTAGCTATGCGTATATTTGGAGTATATATCAATCTAGATATCCAAGCAGTTTCATATATCATTATCATCATAGCAGTTATCACTATGACATTAGCCAATATGATGGCACTAGTGCAAAATGATGTCAAAAGGATGCTAGCATATAGCTCTATCTCTCATGCAGGTTTTGTTATGGCAGCACTCGCCCTTGGTACTACAAAAGGAAACAGTAGTATATTCTTGTATTATGGCTTTTTCCTTATTACTAATCTAGGTGCATTTGCAATGTTATGGATAAGTAGACATAAGAAAAAGAGTCACCACGAGAGATATGATCACCCATTCTCCAAGTTTGCAGGTATGGTCAGCAAATCCCCTATGGCAGCAGTCATCATGGCTGTATTTATGCTCTCTCTTGCAGGTGTTCCACCATTTAGTCTATTCTGGGGCAAGCTATATCTGATAAGCTCAGTCGTAGATTATGGAGTAGCTACTGATGAGATGAAGTATATAGTTTTAGCTATTGTTATGGTGCTCAATTCTGCCATAGCAGCATACTATTACTTGAAGCTCATAGTATATATGTTCCTATTGTCTCCATCAGAGGATGAGACAGTAGTATACGCCAACCAATCAAGACCTCTAAATGTCATCATTGGTATATTAGCAGTAACAACTATACTATCTATCTTATATGTCCAACCTCTCATGGAGTTTGTCACTTACTTGGTAAGCTCTAGCGGATATTAATCTTATAAATATATATAAAAGCAGTACAAACTTTACTTGTACTGCTTGACTCCCTCCATTTTTTCTAACTTTATTACAATATTTTAGCTAAACAAAAGTAATCAAGGATTATAATTAATTAATCAAATTAATTGTTCTATATATATTTTATAAACAGTTCTATTGATGAAAATAATAAATAAAACTAGGAGTTCTTTAAGATGGATTTTCTGATTTTTCTGGTTGTATCTGCGATGTCTTTAGCACTTGTTAGATTGCTACTTGGACCAACACTAGCCGATAGAGTAGTGGCTTTTGATACTATGACTATCATTGCTATAT
>DAOUPF010000341.1 GCA_030626265.1 Sulfurovum sp. | reverse complement strand
TCTACTAATATTATCTGTACAGTTTTTACCTTCTGATCTCAGTGCCTTTGCTCTATCGTATGGCTCATAAACTGGTGCTACAATAGAGTAATTTACTTTACCTACTAATCTATATATAGGCTGGTGAAATATAGCAGAAAATGAACTAAGAATGAGAGATACAGTAACAATCCAAAAAATTAATCTATAGCCACCTTGGAAGCGTCTCATACGAACACGTAAACTGTTGTAATAAGTACGAATAGCTACAATTACAGCAATCATTATATACGGGCTAAAATCTACTATATTAATCTTATGCCAAAAAGAAAAAAGAAGAGAGAGCATTAAGGCAGTAAAAGAAATATACCAAACAATATCTCTAGGACCACGCAGCAGTACTCTGTATAATGAATAAAAGACATATATGTAAAAAAGTGGAGAGAAAACTGTCGCATATACACTAAGTAGCTCAAATAAATGACTAGTTTGCTCTATCCTTGGAATATCAATACCTACTAGAAAGTATAAACAAAATGCTAAAGCCGATATATAAAACAGCTGTCTATTTTTGATAAAAAATGAATAAAGAATAAGAGTAGAGAAGAGGATTAAAACACTCCAGTGAATAAAACTGAGTGCTAATAGCGCAAGCGAAGCAACTATCCAGTACTTACGCAAAAATCCATATATAAAAAATGATACCAAAGTTGATATGATAATGGCATCATTGACCAAAACAGTGGAAGCAATAATACCTGGTAACATAAGATATACTGCAAGAGTCAAGTACCTATCATCTTGTTTTTTAAAAAAATAGTCTGTAATTTTATAGTAAAGCAATGCATTTACAATACCTAAAAGTATGAAAAATAGACGCAAACCAAACTCTGAATCAGATATACTGTATCCCGCTTGCATCAAAAATGACACTACATTATCAACAGGCTGAAAAAAGAGTCGTGCTTCACTAGGTGTAATAGGAGTAGTAATGGCTACTGTGACAAGTACCGCAAAATATAACAGAAAAAATGAGTAAAAAATATTTCTCTTCTCTAATATCATAAATTTATAGTTTCAAAAAATTATCCAACATCTCATGTCCATATTCACTCATGATTGACTCTGGGTGAAACTGTAGTCCATAGATATGTTTGTCTTTGATTTGAAGTGACATTATCTCATGATCATCTGTGCTATGTGATGTAGGTATGATACACTCTGGTAGGTTATCTTTATTTACAGTCAATGAGTGATAACGAGTCGCTCTAAACTCACTTGGAAGTCCTTTGAAAATCACTGTATCTTTGTCCACAGCTACTTGCGAAGTCTTGCCATGCATCATATTTGTTGCTCGTATCACCTCACCACCAAATGCCTGAGCTATACTCTGATGCCCTAGACATATACCAAACATAGGTATAGTATCTCCAAACTCTTTGATGACATCTAGCGTAACACCCGCATCATCTGGAGTAGCCGGCCCAGGAGAGAGGATAATCTTCTCAGGGTTAAGTGCTCTTATCTCATCTATAGTTAGCTCATCATTGCGAATTACTTTTAAGTCTGTACCTAGTTCACGGCAATACTGGACTATGTTGTATGTGAAGCTATCGTAATTGTCTATCATTAGTATCATTGTAAATCCTTAGTATCTTTTCAACTCATTATACAAGCTATCTCTCTCTACTGGTATAAAACCTGCATTTTTAATAAGTGCCACAAAATCTTCTAAATCCATACCTTGTCCACTAGCCGCTCCTGCTGCTGATTGTATGGCTTCTTTTTCTATCGTTCCATCTAAATCATCACATCCAAACTCTTGTGCTATAAGAGCTAGTCCTATGGAGGCTGATGCCCAGTAGGCTTTGATATGTGGGATATTGTCTAGGACTATTCGGCTGATAGCATAGGTCTTTAGTATCTCTTGCCCTGTAGGAAACTCCTCTACTTTTAGAAAGTTATTCTGCTTTTGATATACTAGAGGGATAAAAGCGTTAAATCCACCCGTACTATCTTGTAAATCTCTCAGTCTCATCATATGATCTATACGATGAGCCCTAGTCTCTATATGACCAAATAGCATAGTGGCATTGCTCTCTCTGCCTCTCTCATGCCATTTTTTATGAATATCAATCCACTGATCAGAAGTTACTTTACCTTTACATAGATATTCACGAACCTCTTCATCAAATATCTCTGCTCCACCTCCAGGCATAGAGTTCACTCCACTATCTATCATCTGCTCAAGCACCTCATCATAACTAAGCCCATACTCACGACTGAGAAAATCAATCTCTGCTGCAGTCATCGCCTTAATATGTATATCTGGTAAGGCTTCTCTAATCTTT